>DIVM01000104.1 GCA_002435835.1 Firmicutes bacterium UBA6132 | reverse complement strand
CTGAAAGCAGGCATTCAAGATACCCTGTATGTGATGGAAGTGCAGATAACATTATAGGCGTATTAAATGTAAAAGATTATTTCAGGCTTAAAGATAGAAGCCGAGAAAATATAATGAATAAAGCTATAAAATCAGCATATTATGTTCCAGAAACAGTGCGTACGGACATATTATTTCAAAATATGAAAAGAAGCCGCAATCATTATGCAGTTGTATTTGATGAATACGGTGGTATGAGTGGTATTATTACTATGAATGATTTGCTTGAGCAAATAGTAGGAAATTTAGAAGATGATTATTTAAATCCTCTACCAACTCAAATAGAAAAAATAGATGCAAGTACATGGAAAATAAAAGGTTCTGCACTTTTGTCAGATGTTTCAAAACACCTTGGAATATCATTACCAGATGATGATTTTGACACATTTGGAGGACTTGTATTTGGATCCATAGGAACAATTCCAGATGATGGAAGTACCTTAGAATTACAGGAATATGGATTAAGAATACAAATAACAGAAATAAAGGGCAGAAGATTAGAAACAGCCATAGTTTATTTAAATCAAGATACAAATGATTATGAAGATTAAAATAAATATATAAAAATTGGGCAGTTAATCATTAACTGCCCTGAATTGTTTCTTTGGGAGAAATAGTTATTAACAATTTTAAATTAATATGTTGATAATTTATTTAAGATTTCATTAAGTTGTGTACAGTATATTTAAAATAATTATTAATTTATACAAGGAGGAATTATGTCATCATATATTTTAAGCAAACTTCTCATATTGCCTGGAATTCTTTTAGCTATTTCAGTACATGAAGGTGCTCATGCATATGCAGCATTAAAAATGGGCGACAATACGCCTTTGATGCAAGGTAGAGTAACATTAAATCCAATTAAACATATTGACCCAATGGGATTTCTTTGTTTATTTTTGTTCGGTTTTGGCTGGGCTAAGCCAGTTATGATAAATTCAAGAAATTTTAAAAATCCAAGAAAAGATGATTCAATAGTTTCATTTGCAGGACCTTTAGCAAACTTTATTACAGCATTTGTTTTTGCTTTTTTAATGAAATTAGTGTACATGAATCCAAGTGATTCAGTTTTCATGGAAATTTTGTGGCAAGTTTTAAGAGGAACTGTATCCATTAATTTAGTTTTAATGGTATTTAATTTAATACCTATACCACCACTTGATGGACATCATATATTAGGAAATATGGTTGGAGCAAAAGTATGGAATTTTTATTATAATTATAGCGAACATTTAAGATTTGTAATGCTTTTGTTAATAGTTTTTGGAGGTATAGGCAGAATAATTTCCCCATTTGTAAACTTATTGTATACTTTTATATTTGGAATAGTATTTTAAGGAGTATTGAATTATTATGGAAACTAAAAAAGAGCTAAGAAAAAGAATATTAAATGTTAGAAATCATATGAACAAACAAGATGTTTTAACAAACAGCAAAATTATAATGGATAAACTCAGAAATTTAAATGAATATGCAAATGCTGAAACAGTTTTTATTTATATGGATTTTAATAATGAGGTTATTACCCGTGATTTAATAGAAGAAATGCTAAAAGAAAAAAAACACGTTATTGTACCGTATACTGACACAATCAACGTTAAGCTTATACCAACAGAAATTTTTGATATAAATCAGGACTTAGAAAAATGTAGTTTTGGTTATTATGAACCTAAAAAGGATATTATTAAGCAGGTAGAAACAGAAAAGTTTGATTTAATAGTTGTACCAGGAGTTGCTTTTGACAGAAGTTTAAATCGTTTAGGATTTGGTAAAGGATATTATGACAGAATACTTAGTTTAAGAAGAAATGACTGTAAAGCAATTGCAGTTTCCCATGATTTTCAAGTGCAAAATGAAATACCGGCTGAAGAACATGATGTAAAAATGGATATGATAATTACTGAAAAAAATATTTATACTAATTAAACATTATGTATTGTAATCGGCAGACTGCGTTATGGCGCAATCTGCCGGATATTTTTATCTTAAAGAAATATATCTGATAAGTTTATTTCTAACTGGTTAAATACTTGAGATATTAATTTGTTGGATTTAGAATATTCATTATTTGTTTTGTTTTCAAAGTTGTATATAGTAATAATTTCAGTATCCGGATTAGCGATCCAGTACTCTTTTACACCAAGTAATTCATATTTATATAGTTTTGTAAAAGTATCAGTATATCGGCTGCTGTTGCTTAGAATCTCTATTACAATTTCAGGCGCTTTTTTGTATCTTTGAATATCTGTATTTTCTAATCCACAAATTAGTGAAATATCCGGGATTAAAACATTATTTTCAAATTGCAATTCAATTTCTGTGAATACTTTACAGGGCTTACCTTTTAGGAAATTTCTTAATTCATAATGAAGATTACCCATTATTTCTTGATGCTTGATATTAGGTCTTGGAGACATTAAAACAATTCCATCAATTAATTCATATTTATTTTCGTCTTTAGTTTCTAAGTTATTAAATTCAGCTAATGAAATTTTTTTTAATGAATGATGTTCCATAAAACCTCCATATTAATTGTATTTTTCACTATTAGTATATCAATTATTATTAATATTTACAATATTTTACCTTTAATATTAATTAATTTTCTTATATAATCATATAGTTTTCGTTTTTAAAATCTTCAAATAGAGCTAAAGGATAATTGATAATGGAAAAAAATTAAAAAATTTTCAATACCAAATGCAAATAGTTGCTATATAATAATAGGAATGTATTTTAAAAGAATTATCAAGTTACTTTCAAAAATAAATAATTATAAAAAATCAGAAAGATAAAGGTGAGCCTAAATCGTATTAAAGTCAAATTTTTTTATAAATTTTAAATAAGAATGGCTATTTTTTATTTAAATATCAACAATATTTAATAAGTTTAATATTTACACATATTTATACAAAACTTGCATAAAATGAAATTGATATTAATTATCGAGCTATGGTTATTACAAAAACTTTTTCTACACCAAAATTAAGAAACTTCCAAAAAATCTATAAAAATATGGTTTATTATAATATTTAAAATCATAAATACATTTTTTAATTAATCCTGCATATTCAAAAGGGGATCTTGATATTTCAAAATGTTTTACTTCACCAGCTTATCTGTCTACCATAAGAGGAGCATATCAGAAATTAGTGTAACAGCCACTTTTTAATAATTATACAATTACTTAATTTAACTTAAAAGTGAGAATATACAAAATTATTTTCACTGAAGTGGTTGGGAGTAGGAGCTAAATAAATTAATTATTTAGCTC
>DIVM01000015.1 GCA_002435835.1 Firmicutes bacterium UBA6132 | reverse complement strand
CTTATTTAATTATAGGACAAAATAAAACAGCATTAATAGATTGTGGAATGGCTTACTGTGCGTCAGAATTAATTAATAATATTAAAGAAAAACTGAAAGATAATAGAAAACTTGATTATATATTTTTAAGCCATTCTCATTATGATCACGCAGGTGCTGTTCCTTATTTAAGAGCATCTTGGCCTGAAGTTAAAGTTTTAGCAGCAGAGCATGCGTATAATATATTGAATAGACCAAATGCTTTGAAATTAATTAAAGAACTTGGAATATGGCGGGCAAATATTATGGATATAACAAACAAATTGATTATGATGATAATTTATTGAAAGTTGATCAAATAATATGTGATGGCCAAAAGGTAGATTTAGGAAAAATGATTGTTTCAATATTAGAAACACCAGGTCACACTAAATGTTCTTTATCATTTGTTGTCAAAACTTAATTTTCTTTGCCAGCGAAACTACAGGATGCTTACTGAAATCAGGAAAAATTAATACTTCATTTATTAGTAGTTATAATGACTCAATAAATTCTATTAAGAAATGTGAAAATACTAAAGCAAAATACGTAATATCCCAGCATAATGATTCAGTAATTGATATTGCAACACATGATTACTGGCAAAGATGTTTGGAAGCAATAAAAGAAAGCAAAGAATTTATCCTTAAATTATATAGGGATGGATTTAATGAAGAGAAAATTTATGAAGAATATAAAAATAAATATTTTGATGAAGAACTTAAATTACTTCAACCGGAGATGGCTTTTGAAATAAACAATAAAGCTATGATAAGAATAATTATTAATGAAATTACATCATCTTGTTTTAAGAATTAATAATTATTGACTTATATATAAAGTATTAGTACTATTAATTAATAATGTAAAAAGTAAATATAAAGGAAAAAATATGAATAAAGTTATTGAAGTTGATTTGTTAGATAAACCAATAAAAGAAATTACTAAAGAAAAAGCCCATCAAGAAGGTATACTACACCGTGCGTTTTCGGTAATATTATATAAAGGAAATGAAATATTGATTCAAAAACGTTCGGAAGATAAATATCACTGTGGTGGATTATGGACTAATACATGCTGCTCACATCCAAGATGGGGTGAAACTACAGAAGAAGCTGTTAAAAGACGATTGATTGAAGAAATGGGAATAAGCTGTGAAACTCAGGAAATTTTTTCTTTTACATATTACTATGAATTTAAAAATGAGTTGAAGGAATTTGAATTTGACCATGTGTTTATTGGTGAATATAACCAAGGATTCACAATAAACAAAGAAGAAGTTGAAGAAGCAAAATGGATCAAAATAAATGACCTTTTATATTGGATGAAAAACAAACCATTTGAATTTACTCCATGGTTTATTATTATAATGCCAAAAATTGTAGAGTATCTTAATAAACGAAATTAATATAATTATGCTTGTTATTATTTAGAAGTAAAATTATATGAACGATTTGGATTTGAAATTGAAGGAGAATCTAAAAAACTCAACATTAATTGATGGTAAATATTATCATCTTTATTATATGGGATTAATGTTATAAAGTTTATTAAGTGTATTTTGAAATATTAAAACTAAATTTTCTATTGACATACAAAAATAATATGTTATATAATTTGTTTAACTTAATAATAATGTTTAAGGTGCTTCAAGTTTTTATAGATTTGAAGAGAATAGGGAATTAGGTTAAAATCCTAAACGGGCCCGCCACTGTAAAGAGGAGTGACTGTACAAATGCCACCGTAAAGGGAAGGCGTACAGAAACTGTGAATCTGAGTCAGGAGACCTGCCTTTAACAGAAAATGTTTTGAATGATGGAAAGTTCACATCTTTATTGATGTGGACTTTTTTATTTTGCAAAACAAAATTGTTATATGGAAATTTTAAATTTATTATTATTATTTTTACATAAGGCATAGCCTAAATTTTAAATGACAGAAAGGAAATTATAATGAAAACAAAAAAATTAGTATTAACAGCTTTATTTGCAGCACTATGTTTTATAGGAGCAAATATAAAAGTAATGGGAACAATAGCATTTGATTCCATGCCAGCATTTTTAGCAGCAATTTTATTAGGGCCAGTTTATGGAGCAGTAGTGGGAGCAATAGGACATTTTTTAACTGCAGTAACAAGCGGATTTCCGCTTACATTGCCAGTACATTTAATAACAATGGTTATGATGGGATTGACTATGGCTGTATTTGCAATAGTATATAAAGCTTTTTCTTATAAAAATAAAGTTTTAGCAGCTGTTCTTGCAGTAATATCAGGCGTTTTAATAAATGGTCCAGTATGTCTATTAGCTTTATCTTTTCTTTTAATACCAATGATGGGCAAAGCAGGGCTAATAGGACTTATGCCTGTTTTATCAATTGTAGGAGCAATAAATGCAATACTTGCATTTACAATTTATAAATTTTTGCCTAATAATTTTAAAGAATATGAAAATGAAATATTAGCTAAATAAGGTTTTGTAAAAATTATGGATCCTTCTCTATCTATCAGGATGACAAGCACAGAGATTTACCTTATTTGATCAAATTATTATTTTAAAAAATATCATGCTCAAATTATTGAATATGATATTTTTTTATTTTTTATATAGTGTTGTTAGTTTTTGAAATAATGGACTATAATGATTTTGAATAGTTTTAATTAATAAGAAGAAACTATTCAATGAATGAATTTAATTATTATTTGTCATCAGATGATAGCAATGGATCCTATTATTTCAATTAGAGATTCTTCACTGCATTAGCATAAGAAGTGAACCAATTGTTATAAAAAATATTTTAATATAAAAACTATGTAAAGGAGATAAAATGACGGATATAAATGTAAATATAAAAGCAGGATGGAATTTTGATAACAGTTATACTAATTTACCGGAATCATTTTTTACAAGTTTAAATCCAAAACCTGTTAGCTTACCAAAATTAGTTATTCTCAATAATCCATTAGCGAAATCTATTGGACTTTATGTTGATAATTTAAAGAGTGATTATGGTGTGTCAGTGTTTGCTGGAAATAAAATACCTGAAAATGCAAAACCTATTGCACAAGCATATGCGGGTCATCAATTTGGTTATTTTACTATGTTAGGTGACGGTCGTGCAATCCTTCTTGGGGAGCAAATAACTCCAGAAGGCCAAAGATATGACATTCAGTTAAAAGGTTCTGGCAGAACACCATATTCTCGTGGTGGGGATGGAAGAGCTGCTCTTGGACCAATGCTTAGAGAATATATTATAAGTGAAGCAATGCATGCTCTTAAAATCCCTACAACACGTAGTCTTGCAGTAGTAACTACTGGTGAACAAGTTTATAGAGAAAATGAACTCATAGGTGCAATATTAACTCGTGTGGCAGCTAGCCATATAAGAGTTGGAACATTTCAGTATGCTTCTAACTTTGGAACAGTTGAAGATGTAAGAAAATTAGCAGATTACACTTTAAATAGACATTATCATAATTATGAAGGTGAAGAAAATAAATATTTGTATTTATTAAAAGAAGTTATTAAACGTCAGGCAGATTTAATTTCTAAATGGATGTTAGTAGGATTTATCCATGGTGTAATGAACACTGATAATATGACTATTAGTGGAGAAACAATTGACTACGGTCCATGTGCATTTATGGACAGCTATGATCCTTCGACAGTATTTAGTTCAATAGATAGAAATGGCCGATATGCATATGGTAATCAACCTACAATGGCTGGATGGAATTTAACACGTTTTGCAGAAACGCTTCTGCCATTATTAAGTGATAATGAAGAGCAAGCTATTAAAATAGCTCAAGAAACTATAGATGAATTTAATAATTTATACCACAGTAATTGGTTATCAGGTATGCGGCTAAAGCTTGGTTTTTCGAATGAAGAAAAAGAAGATGAATCTTTAATTGAAAATCTATTAAGTATTATGAAAAAATACAATGCAGATTTTACAAATACATTTTGTTCTTTGACGATGGAAAAGCATGAAGATACAGATTTATTTAAATCTCAAGAATTTACACAGTGGTATGAAAGTTGGCAAAATAGATTAAAAAAACAGCAACAACCAAAAGAATTTATCATTGATTTAATGAAAAATAATAATCCAGCAGTAATTCCTCGTAATCACAGAGTTGAAGAAGCTTTACAAGCAGCAAATAATGGTGACTTAAGTGTGATGGAAAAACTACTTCAAATACTTTCAAAACCATATGCATATTTACCAGATCAAGTTGAATATGCTAAGCCTCAAATGTCTGGTTGTAAATACAAAACATTCTGTGGTACATGATTTATTAAAATAAAGCCATACTCTAAAGTTTTTGAGTATGGCTTTAGAATAAATTAAAAAAGTTGTAATAATTTTAATTTATTATGCAATAATATATTTGTTGTCTAAATTATAGATATTCAATTCCGAGGTAGCTCAATGGTGGAGCAACCGGCTGTTAACCGGTAGGNNTAGAGCAACGGACTTCTAATCCGTGCGCCGGGAGTTCGAATCTTCCTGGGTACACTGAAATAGCTTTTAATTTTAATAATATGAATTTACATCTTTAATTGTAATAGTTAAATAATAAATATAAATAATATCAAATATGGAACATAAAATACCGAGTATAAGACAAAGCTGATTGCTGTAAATAACACCATAAACTAATGTTGGTAACAATGTACCAATCCATTTCATAAATGCAATAATTAAATTCTGACCATTTGCATTTTTCCTTATATAAAGCATGTTAAGAAATGCAATAGACATAATTAGGTTTTGAATAAATGCTGAGTAAAATATTGCAGCTCTTCCAAATTCAATTAAAAATGATATTTGTACAAAAAAAGCCATTAAAAATATAATCATTATCCAGCTCTTAAAATATTTTTGATTTATAGATTTTGGAAAGTGCTTTTTACCATATAATAAATATGTGTAAAAAATTAAAATATCTAATAGAAACCAAACTAATATTAACCAACCCTGTGGATTTTTGAAATCAATTTTTATACTTAAAATAGAATAAAGAACTTCCCAAACTAAATTAAGCGCTAATACAAAAATAGGCATTCCATAAGTTTTTTCCTTAAGACCTAAGCGAATCATTTCAACATAAACAATTACCCAACAAAACCATGCTATAAAAGATAAATATATGGCCATAATTTTTCTCCCATTATATAATGAATTAGACTATTATTTAGTCCGATATTATATTTTATTCAAGTTGACAAATGATTGTGAAGAATTTAGGAATAGGAAATGTTTGTAGTGTTGATTTTAAACAGAAAAACCTCTAAAAAATAATAGTTATTTTTTAGAGGTTTTATAATTGTCATTTAATATTTAAGTTTTAGTTATTTAATAAAAGATTCAGCTAATTTTTGTGCTTGAATTACACAATCCTCAAAATCATTATAATTATTTTCATTAAATATATTTATTAATGATAAATGAAAAGATATATCTAATTTTAAATTGCTTTTTGCAATAATTTCATCCAATAGAATTATTAAATTTTTTTCAGGTTTAGGACAAGTTTCATAAGCTGCAACTGATAATTTAATTGAATTATCATATTCATTTAAATAAAAACATACTACCGCATAATATGCCACAGTTAAACTATAGGATTGTAAAAAGTCCATATTAAAAGAATTGTTTTTATTTTTATTGTTATAATTGACGTAAAATTTAGACATATCTAAAATCAATTTTTTAATATAATCTTTATCTTCTTCATAGTCATTAGATTCAAGATTATTATTAATGTACTTATTGTGTATAGGTTCAAGATAATTTGAAACTAAATTTAAGCGAAAAAGCCCTTTGTTATTAGTCCATTCATATTGCTTATTTTCTTTTAACATACAATGCCCCCGCGAAATTAATTTTGTTTATTATTTAACAATTATAACATGTTATACCAAATATGTAAATGGTATAATTAAAAATGATATACAATTTAATATATAGTATGTACTATATTATTGAATGTGAATCTATTCTTAATTATTTACATATTTTAATAAATTATTAATTAATTTCACCTTTGAAATTATTCTCCATAATATAAATAATTAATAAGACACTTAATTATTTATATTAATTTGTTTTATCAAAATTAAAAATAGGATGTGAAAAGATTGATTAAAATTTATTTATCGCCATCCAATCAACCAAATAATAAATATATTGTTGGAGATACCAATGAGAAAGCGGAAATGGAAACAGTAGCAAAAATAATAAAATCAATTCTTGATAGTGAATATGAGTGTGAAACAGTTTTAGCAACATTAGCTCTTGGAATTGATTTAGATGAAAGATCTGCAGAAGCTAAATCAAATGGTTGTGATATATATCTTGCCATTCACTCTAACGCAGGAGTTAATAATACTGCAAGTGGAGCAGTTGCTTTCTATCATCCTGAAAGTACGATTGGAAAATTATTAGCAACTAATATTGTAAATTAACTTGGAGTTATATGTCCTATTGAATCAAATCGGATTAACTCAGTAATAAATGGTATGAATGCATTTGGGGGTATATGATACGGAGAAATTAGGAATCCATCAAGCCTAGGTTTAACAGCAGTTTTAGCAGAAACAGATTTTCACGATAACCCTTTAACTGCAAAGTGGATAATAGACAATAAAAATGAAATTGCAAGAGCATATGTAAATTCAATAGTTAGAACATTCAACATTAGTAAAACTAACATAATAGAAGAAGTAAAAGAAATAAAAAAATATTATAAAGTACAGATAGGAGCATTTTCTTCAAAAGAAAATGCAGAAAAGCTGCTTGAGAAAGCAAAATCCTTAGGGTTTGAAGACGCTTTTATTCATTATAATTAATTTAAAATAGCCTTGATTTAATAAATAAATCATCAGGCTATTTTTTAAATAAAACTTTGTGTTAAATTTTAGTAAATCTATGATATAATAAATATATTGCTTTTATTCTAAACGAAAGTCTAAAATTGATTTGCGTGTTAAAATTATTTTAAATAATTTTGTTTTGTAGTATTTATAATTATTGAAAGGATTTATATATGATATTAATAGAAAATAAAAATTATCTTTTTACAAATAAGGATTTACTGAAGCTTATTTTTCCCCTGATGGTTGAACAACTTCTAATAATGACAGTAGGGTTGGCGGGGTCAATTATGGTAGCCAGTGTAGGTGAAAGTGCAGTGTCCGCTGTATCATTAGTGGATTCAGTAATTTTACTTTTAATAAATATATTTGCTGCTCTTGCAACGGGAGGAGCAGTTGTATCAGGCCAATTTATAGGACAAAAAAAGTATAGTGATGCATGTAAGTCAGGTGAACAGCTCATTGTGTTTTCTACGTCAATTTCGATTATTATTATGATCATAATGTACTTATGTAGGGGATTTATATTAAATGTGGTATTCGGTGATATTGAACAGGAAGTATATAATTATGCAAATACTTATTTGTTAATAACTTTTGCAAGTATCCCTTTTATAGCTCTTTATAACAGCGGCGCTGCTTTATTTAGAACGATGGGCAACTCGAAAATAACAATGGTAATTTCATTAATAATGAATTTAATTAATATAATAGGAAATGCCTTATTTGTATATGTATTTCATCAAGGAGTATTAGGAGTTGCGATTTCTGCACTTGTTTCAAGAATAATTTCTTCTTTAATTATTATCCACCTTCTTAGAAATGAAGGTTTAATAATTCACTTAAGTAAACCATTTTCTTATAAATTTGACGGAATAATGGTTAAAAAGATACTTCATATTGGAGTTCCTAATGGAATAGAAAATAGCATGTTTCAATTGGGTAAAATTCTATTGTTAAGCATTGTTGCACAGTTTGGAACAGCATCTATAACAGCTAACGCAGTATCTAATACAGTTGCCAATTTCCAAATCCTACCTGGTTTTGCTATAGGGTTAGGACTTGTTACAGTTATAAGTCAATGCGTTGGAGCAGGTGATTACGAGCAAGTAAGATATTATACTAAAAAGCTTATAAAGTATGCTTACATTTCAATGTTTTGTATTAATGTAGTCATTATGCTTGTTTTGCCATTTATACTTAATATTTATAATTTATCTGAAGAAACAGCAGCAATGGTAAAACAGGTTTTAATATTCCATAGTGTAAATTCAATCATATCATGGCCGTTGGCATTTACACTTCCTAATACCCTTAGAGCTTCAAATGATGTGCGTTATACAATGATAGTAGGAGTATTCTCCATGTGGATTTTTAGAATAGGTTTTGGAATATGGATAGCAAAATACTTAAATTATGGAATGTTCGGCACATGGATTGCTATGATTATTGACTGGATCATAAGGAGTACATTATTTACAATTCGTTACAGAGGGCATAAATGGGAAATCAAAAACAATGAAACAACTTAATACATTTCAAAGCTATATCTTTTTACGAATATAGCTTTGAATTTTTATAAAAGTTATATTTCAAGAATTAAATTAAGTTAGTTTTCTGAAATTAATTTTACATTATTTAAAATTATGATAAACTATATAACAATGCAAAATTAATATTGTGAGGTAAAAATGAAATCAAAAATAAAAATTATTACTGCAATGCTTGTATTTGGAAGCATTGGTTTATTTGTAAAAAACATTAATTTATCATCAAGTGAAATTGCTTTTTTAAGAGGCGTTATAGGAAGTTTATTTTTAATTATGGCAAGTATTATAGTTGGGCAGAAACCATCTTTGAAATTAATAAAAGAAAATATTTTACTTTTATTTTTATCTGGTTCAGCTATAGGTTTTAATTGGATACTATTATTTGAAGCTTATAAATATACGACCATATCAAATGCTACATTAAGTTATTATTTTGCTCCATTATTTGTAATTATATTAGCACCTTTAATACTAAAAGAAAAATTAACACCAATTAAAGTGGTATGTGTTATTACTGCACTGATTGGTTTGTTTTTAGTTGTAAATATAAGCGGTAGTTTAAATGGTACTTATAATCATATAGTAGGAATAATTTATGGGTTAACAGCAGCAGTATTATATGCCAGTGTTATATTGATGAATAAATTTATTAAAAATCTTACTGGTTTTGAAACTACATTAGTTCAATTAATAGTATCTGCTATTATTTTATTACCATATGTATTAATTAAAGACAATATGAATTTTTCAGGAATGGATTTAAAATCAGTTATATTAGTTTTAGTTTTAGGAATTATACATACTGGTATAGCTTACTTTTTATATTTTACATCTATGAAAGAATTAAAAGGACAAACTATTGCTGCTTTAAGTTACATAGATCCAATATCAGCAGTAATTTTTTCTACAATATTTTTAGGTGAGGGTATGAATACTTTACAAATAATAGGCGGCATACTAATATTAAGTTCAACATATATAAGCGAAAAATATGATATAACAAAAGAAAAAGAAGAGCTAGTAAATACTTAGTATTAATAATTTTATAGTATAGTAATTATATATATAAAATTATTAATTTGTTCTTTAGAGCAGAATTTTATAAATAAAATTTACACTTGACAATAAAAAATAGATATGATAAACTTCACAAGCTATCTCAAGGGGGTAGCAAAAAAGAAAAAATAAGTTTAAAAATATACTTGACGATCTATAATGAGTATGTTAATATATTGTTCCTGTCACAAACGACAGTGGATAAAAAGAAAAAATTAACAGTTGACATAACTTAATAGTAATGATAAACTATTTAAACTGTCCTAAAAGGTCAGTGTCAATGAAAAAAATAAAAATATACTTGACAAATAAACATGAGTAAGATATACTAATTAAGCTCTCAAAAAGAGCGAAG
>DIVM01000055.1 GCA_002435835.1 Firmicutes bacterium UBA6132 | reverse complement strand
TAGATGGATGGATGCGTAAAACCTATCTATCTATAATCATCATATACTTAATGTCTAATAATCATAAGGTGTAATATGAAAAAAATATTATATTTTTTAACAGCAATAATTTCTATTGCGTTATTATTTTATTTCACAGCTTACAAGGATTATATGCTTGATAAAAATGAAAATAAAGTATATGAAATTATAAATCAAGAAACAATAGAATTAGAATCTCTTTCTTATACAAATTTTTTTAACCATTATATAATAACAAATAATGAAAAGAAAATTCTTTTCATAAATTTTAATGGTAAAATCATTTATGAAAGAAATAACAATATTTTTTCTGATAAATTGTATTTAACTGATAAATATTTATTTAGAAGTTTAAAAGATAGTTTAGAAATCATAGATTTAAATAATAAAAGCTTTATACTTACTGAAATTATGGGAGATATATTAAATGTTTCACGTGAAAATAATAAAACTTACATAATAACAAAGCAAAAAAGTGGACAGAATATTTTAGATGCATTATATATTTTAGATGAAAATATGGAGTTAGTTGTTAGCAATAAACATTTTAACAACAAAATAACATCTGTAGCTATGAGCGATAAATCGGAAGCATATTGTTTATCAACTTTAAATGCTGGGGATGGTAATATTAGTAATACTATTTATTTTAATTTGTTAGATGACATAGAGTTGTGGAATGTTGTAATTGAAAATGAAGTAATAGTTGGTACAGAAATAATAAATAATAATATATTAGCTATAGGTACAGAAAATATTTATTATTATAATTTAAACGGAAAATTAGTTTGGAAAATAAAAAACTACAATAAAATAAATGATTACGAAGTAAATAAAGAATCAAAAAAAATTTACATATTACAAAATGATGGTACAGAATTAATTTCTTATGATTTAGACGGCAAAGTTAATGAAATATATAAAACTTCTGTAAATTTAAAGAATTTAAAAATTTTAGACAAAAACATATTTTTATATGACGACAATTCAATTTATATGCTTAAAGAAAATAGTATACATGAACTCTTTAATAATGATAGTTTGAAAATAGAAGATTTTTATGTGGAAAATCAAAATATATACATAGTATTTAATAACAAATTTATAAAAGGAAAAATTAAATAGTTACATATGTTAAAAGGAGGAGTTATGAATATAATAGACATTTTAATCATATTATTTGTTGGGTTCCAATTATTTCAAGGGTTTAGAAGGGGATTTATTAAAACATTGTTTGATACAATTGGAATTATTGCTGCATTTTTCTTAAGTAAATTGTTTTGTTTTTATGCTGAAAACTTTTTACTAAATAACACAAAGCTTTATGTAAAAACATACGATTTTATTGCAAAACACTCAGAGGGGTTTAAGGAAATACTAAAAGGAAACTCAAATGATATAGTAACGGCATTTAGAGAAGCTTTACATTTACCTATTGAACTTCAAACAGTTCTAAGTAATATTTTCAACTATAGTACTTCAGCAAATGTAGATGCTTATAAACTATTTATAGACAACATGACCATGATGTTAATAAGATCATTAAGTTTTATAATAACTTTTTTAATATTCTATGTAATACTCTTAGTGTTATCAAATGTAATAAATACTTTGTTTAAGCTTCCTGGTTTAAATATTACAAATAGAATGTTTGGAGCTTTAGGAGGAGCAGTAAAATCTTTAATAGTTTTATACATAATATTTGCACTTTGTTCACCAGTTATAGGTTTTGCACAAAATAACAAAATAGCAAAAGAAGTAATTGAGTCAGAATCAAGTAAAATTTTCTATGAAAATAACATTATATTAAATTATTTATCATATAAAAATTTTTATGGTAACTATAGCAATATAAATAACTATATAAATTAAATTGGAGGAAAAATGAAAATAGTAGATGCAAGAGGAAAAACATGTCCACAACCAGTTATACTAACAAAAAATGAAGTTGATGCAGGTGAATTAGAAATAACTATAATTGTAGATAATGAAACCTCAAGACAGAATGTATTAAAATTTGGTACAAAATTAAACTATAAATGCGAAGTAGAAAACAAAGAAGATGGTACATATATAAAAATGATTAAAATTAATAGCAATGAAAGTATAATATGTGCTGAAAGTGAAAAAATAATCAGTGAAAATAATATAGATAGAGCCCGGTCAAAAGGTTATGTTATTGGCACAAATATATTGGGTAATGGTTCAGAACAATTAGGTAGAAGTCTAATGAAAGCTTTTATATATACTATAACAGAAACAAAACCATATCCAAGTTTCTTAATATTTTTAAATTCAGGAGTAAAATTAACAGTTGAAGGTTCTGATTCAATAGATGATTTACAAAAGCTATCAGACTCTGGAGTGAAAATTGTTTCATGTGGAACATGTTTAGATTTCTTTGAAATTAAAACAAAACTTCAGGTTGGACAAATATCAAATATGTATGATATAGTTGAAACTATTACTAATTCAGATAATACAGTAATGATTTAAAAGGGAGGCTTAACATGCCAATGAAGTTAAATGTAGGCGATGTTGTTAAACTGAAGAAAAAACATCCTTGTGGCGGATATGATTGGGAAATATTAAGAGTAGGTGCTGATTTTAGAATAAAATGTACTACTTGTCAAAGACAAGTTTGGCTCCCAAGAAGTGAAGTTGAAAGAAGAATAACTAAAATAGTGAGTACTATAGATGTTTCAGATGATAATAACAAATCCAATGAATAATATTAAAATTAAGTTATAAATAAAAGGAACATATAAATAAAATTATATGTTCCTTTTATAGTGTGCCCAGCATGGG
>DIVM01000023.1 GCA_002435835.1 Firmicutes bacterium UBA6132 | reverse complement strand
AGGAATCAATGCCATAGGATGGCAGTATATTAAGTTTTAATGAGAAAATGAATAGTAGTACCATACCTAAAACAAATGAAGGTACCGCAGCAATTAAAAAAGCTAATATGGACGGAATAGTATCCCATAGCGAATATTGTTTAACAGCTGCATAAATTCCTAAAGGAATTCCAATTGCAGAAGAAATAATTACACCCATAAATGCCAACTTTATAGTTACTAAATAACGCGGCCAAATTTCATCAAATACTGATTGCTTAGTGAAATATGATATACCGAAATCTTGGTTTACTACCATATTTTTAATATAATTCACATATTTTTGAAAAAACGGCAAATCATATCCTAATTCATGATTAAGCGCATCAACGTCAGCTTGTGGAGCTGAAACTCCAAGTAATGCACGAGCTGGATCACCGGGCGTCATATNNTATCTCCTTACTTTTTCTTTAAATTTATGCCATCCATGCAAATGCTTGGATGGCATGAATTTAAGATACACTGAATTTAATATTTCAGCATTTATTTTTAATTAATTGTAGAATTTATAATTCTACTTTATTTCCATTTAAATGTACGTACTTTATAGTAAGTTGGTACTGGTTTTCCTATATCCAAGTCCTCTGACCACACAGTTGGAACCGGTCTGTTTAATGCTGGATATATAGTTGCTGAATCCATAACTATGGACCATAATTCTTTATAATAACCTACACGTTCTTCAACATTTGTTGTAGATACTCCTAAATTTACAAGTTCTTCAAGACGTTGCCAATTAAATGGACCATCTTTATATTTAACAACATACATACCAACTGACTCACTATGAACTTGTTGACGTATATTGTTAAAATCATAGTTTCCAGAATCAGAATATATACAAATATCATAATCTTGTGCATAGAATCTTGGTGTTACGGCAGCAGCTTCCATTACAGATACAGCTGCAGTTATTCCAACTTCTGCAAGGTTTGCTTGTACTACTTGAGCCATCTTAGCTTTCTCAGCTGTACTTGCTCCATAAGTCAATATTGTTCCAACATCAACTCCATTTGGATAACCTGCTTCTGCTAATAGTTTCTTTGCTTCATCTAAATTAAAATCATATGTTTTAAATCCATCTTCAGGTGATGTTACAACATATTCAGGAGGCATATATGTACTTGTCTCAACTCCAAATCCGTTACTTACTGCTGAATTTATGTCTGACTTATTAATAGCATAAAATATCGCCTGACGTACTTTATCATTAGAAAGAACATTGTTGTTAGTTGGAGATAAATAGTTTACAGCTAAAAACAAAATATTATTGCCTGGAGTTAATGAATTATTTTCCCCAGCAGCTTGAGTCAATGAATCCCAGTCAGACAATGGAGCATCTTCAAAATAATCAAGTTCACCATTTTCAAAAGCAATAACTGCTGCAGCATTATCTGTTATAACTCTATATTCAATAGCTTTTATATCAGGCTCGCCTCTCCAATAACCTTCGAACGCTTGAAGTTTTAAGTGAGTTGCAATTTCATACTCTGTTACATAGTATGGACCAGTTCCTGCTTTATTAGGAATAGAACCGAACTTGTCCCCTTGCTCCGTAACTTCTCTCTCACTTACTATCTTTATAGAATAGAATGTATGGTCTATTGCAGAAAAAGGAGCTTTTAAGGTTATTTTAACAGTGCTGTCATCCACTGCTGCAATATCAGCTATCATACTTGTAACATAATTGAACCTTGAATTTTTCAAAGCACGTTTATAAGTGAATACAACGTCAGATGCCTTTAAAGGGTCACCGTTTTGGAATTTAACTCCGTCTTGCAGGGTAATTGTATATATTTTTTTATCATCACTAAGTTGTACATCTTTTGCAAGTTCTTTGTAATAACCGTTGTCTGCTTCATCAATACCATATAGGCCCTCATACATTTGATGCCAAACTTTCATAGCACGTGTACTTGTTGATTGTTCCCAGTCAAGTGATGGTATAGAATCGCTTACTCTAAGTCGAAGTATTTTTTCAGCAGCAGGTGTTTCAGATATTGCTGGCGTTTCTTGTTTAGGTTTGCTTTGGCAACCTGAAAGTGTTCCAACAACCATTAAGGCAGCTAAAACAATTGATATAATTCTTTTTTTCATAATTCCTCCTTATTATCTAATAGTTTTTTTATTATAATTAAACTTTTCCTCATCAATAATATCACAAAATATTGTATAATTGAATCAAAACAGCTCTATTTATATTATTTTATAAATTTCATATAGATCAATACACTTATAAAAAAACTACATCTAATATGTTATAATAAAACTATATAAAATAAAGATTCAATAAATTGTGGAAAAAATTTAAATATTAATCTTATTTATGCAAAGTTTATGCCAAGCCATATATATTATAATAATAGTAAAAAATTAGTATTTTGTAATAATTTCCTTCCAAATATATACCTATTTAAATTCCGAAAATACTTCAAATAGGTTTTTTGGGTTATTTAACAACCTTATAAACCTTTTATAAATAATTTTTATAGCTCAACATATTTTAAATTTAGTAACTATTATTAATTACGTTATTTAATATTAAATCTTTGATTACTAAAAATTGGTCATCTTAAATCTATAAAATAAAAATCCACAATTTTTATAAATAAATTAAAATTGTGGATTTTTTATTATTATGTAACAATTTTAAATATTAAATTCAATTCCTAAAAAACTTTCAAACACATTATAAATTTCTTTGAAACCTTTTTTCAAATTTACAATTTTATCTTCTTTATTTAAGAAACAATGTTTTGTTTCTCCAACTGTCTTTAATTCTCTTGTTTTTGCATCATAAATTTTATAAGACATTTCAAGTTTTATGCCGTTGAATTTTTCTATTTTAGGTATTATTATTACTGTATCTCCGAAGTGCACCATTGCTTTATATTCGCAAGAAACATTTAAAACGGGAATTATAATTCCTGCTTCTTCCATTTTATCATAACCAAAGCCCATTTG
>DIVM01000257.1 GCA_002435835.1 Firmicutes bacterium UBA6132 | reverse complement strand
TTTTATTTTTAAGGAGTCCATCAACATGTAATTTAGATCACATATTATCAAAATATAATGCTAATTTTTTGTATAATAAAAAGGTTCATAAATTTTATTCAATAACGTATTATGCTTCTCCGATTATCGTATTTTCGATAATATCTGCGCTGTTAATGCTCCTTGATCGAGTTATTTACAGGAGGCCGGGATAATTTTTCATCTTAATATTTATAGGCGTCATCTTTTTATTATCACAAATTATTTTTATACCTAAGGATCCCAATCATAATGTATTCTTAATACTCCAGACGTTAATTCTAGGTGCAATTCTTAGATTTTCTATTCAGCCATTATATGCATCAGAGACAAACTCTGATGCATGGTTTCACACCAGTTTTATAGATTCAATATTAAAAAATGGAACTATTCCTTATGGTCTCGTTTATAGCGATTATCCACTGTACCATATACTTATTGCCTCTGGAAATCTTATCACTTCAAATTCCGCCCACATTAATGCTCTACTATATATCGGCATTCCATTTTTAATTTCTGGTCTTTTTATATATATGCTTTCAAATAATACCAATAAAATTGGTGGCGGACATATTGCTCTATTGATTTTTACTTTTACACCTATCAATATTCTTTTTGGTTGGGTCTTAACTCCCGTAGTACTTTGTGCTATTTATTTCCTTATTTCAATATATTTAATTATGAGAGACGAAATATCTATGAAGATAAGCATTTTACTAATTGTGCTATCTGTCGAAATTGTCGTCACAAACATAGCAGGAGCAACATTTTTTGGTATATCACTATTTTCTATAATAGCTGGTACCTATATAGCAGAAAAGTTCAATCTGATAAAAAGAAGAAAATATGCATATATATTTATCTTTTTTTGGATTTTTAATATTGCATATTGGATTTATATAAATAATACTTTTGATTATTTTATATATGATGCTTTTAAGGCACCAAAGTCGGAATTCTCCATTTTAGTAGTGAGAGATGATCTATTAAATCCAATGGGAATTGATATATACACTCAAATTATTAACGCTTCATGGTTTTATGCTATTGAAATTATATCTATTTTATGCGTTTTAATATCTACCAACGCGAATAAATTTTCGGAAAAAACGATTGTTTGTTCAATAGGTATTTTAAGCATATCTTTTATAATGGCAATTTCAGTTTTAGCCAATATTGGAATTGGGTCAGCAGTAGCATATAGATGGTTGATACCTTTAGCTATATTTATGTGTATTAGTATTCCTGACTTATGGGAATTGATAGTCGTAAAATTTATTAATTATTCTCATTATAAGAAATTAATAACTTTTATAATATTATCGTCCATAGTATATGTTTTTATCTTTTCCCCAGTAAATAGTTTTGATAGCCCAAACGCAGAAGCAACCATTCCATCAACAGCATTTAAGGATTCAGAAATATCTGGAGCTAATTTCGCATCAAGACACCTGGATAATAAATCTACAATTTATTCTGATTATTTCAATACACATCTATTTGGTATAGACTATGATAATTTCAAATCGTTTTCGATAGATAATAGTGAATCATATTTGCCAAATTCATTGCTATTGATTAGAAAAGAAATTTATCAATACCCTTATTATGTCCAAGATAGTTTTGGTCAAATTTTGAAAACAAACACTTTATTTAACGAAAGCAAGATATATGGGCAAAATTTAATTTATAATTCGGATGAAATCAAACTGTTTGGAGTAGATAATCAATGAAGATATGCATGATTTCTCAACATCCTCCTTTCGATATAAGAGCATATTATAAAATTAGGGCGGCGCTAAAGAAACAAGACAATGAAGTTCATTATTTGAGTTGGATTAAACGATCAAGTGATATGATTCTATTCCATTCAAAAGAAAAGGATAACTTAACATACCCAATTATTAGCTTTATATCGGATCCTAGTTCCTCTTTTCTAAAAAGGGGCTTTCAATCACTTAAAGCATTCCAAAATATTTATCTAAAAGTTTTGGATCTTAGACCTGATCTAATCTATATTAATAGCCCGTTCCTCATGCCACTCGCGATATATTTGAAGTTGAGACTTGGCATACCTTGGATTTACGATATTTATGAGGACTATTACGGATTAGGTAATGAGAGATTTCTAATTAGTTGGTTAGAACGAAATTTAGCGAAGGATGCTATATATAAAATCGCTACAACTGATAGCCTAAAAGAAAAATTCGGTGACAATAATAAATCTATTGTTATATATAATAGCATGTATATAGTTCAAGAAAAAAATCAAGTAGATCTCATTAAATTTAGAAAGCATTTAGGATTCAATGTAGATGATTTTATCGTTTCCTACATAGGTGCGATCTCTCCGGAGAGAGGTTTAGATAAATTAGTTTTGTCTATGAATTATATAAAAAACGGTAATGTAAAATTACTTATTGTTGGAGGTCCGAGTGATCAACTTAAAAAGGTCACTCGATTAATTTCAGATACTGAACGTATTAGGATTATCTCTGAAGTCCCTTTTAACTCAGTTCCACCTTATTATTATATATCTGATCTAGGGGTAATTCCCTTTCAACCTGCGCCCAATCATATTAAAACCTTGCCAAATAAGCTCTTTGAATATATCGCCTATGGCATCCCGGTTTTAGTATCGAATATTCCTGAATATAGACGAGCATTCCCTCCTGAAAGTGATTCATTATGTTTTGTAGATTCATGTAATCCTTTATGTATTGCTGATAAAATAAATGATTTGAGCATCAATCCTCGGAAAAGAGCTAATATGGTAAAAAATGCCAAGAACTTATTCACAAATAAGTATTCGTGGGAAATTCAAGAATTAAAATTAAAAAAGACTTTAACTTATCTGAGTGAAAAAAACAGCTATTAGGTATTTTGCATGAAAAAAATTGTAATATTAGGGTATTACGGTTTTGGTAATACAGGGGATGAAGCAATTTTAGATGGTATTATACAGTTATTTAGGGATAATTTTAGTAATGTTGAGATTTTGATATTAACCAAAGAACCGGATCAAACTTCTAAACGATTAAATGTAAACTGCCATTACCATGCGTTCGGTTTAACTAATTATTTATCAAATCCCTATTTACGGACTCGAGCTCTGTTACATGTATTATCATCAGATTTACTAATAATAGGTGGCGGTGGGTTATATCATGATTATTGGAATACTTTGCCATTTGGATTAATAGAACTCCTCCTAAGAAAATTAATTTTAAAGCCAACTATAATATATTCTGTTGGAGTTGGACCCTATAATCATAATATCTCCTGTTATATGGCATCATTATTTTTTAAATGCGTTAATAGGATTTGCGTTAGGGATAAGGAATCGTATGCCTTACTAGCCTCAATGGGCCTAAAAAATGTCAATATCGGGCCAGATCCCGCTACATATTTACGGAAGGCTACTAATGTAGATGTTAAATCTCTAGAAATATTTAGGAAAATAAATTTAGGCAAATTTTTCGTAATATCTCTAAGAAACTGGTATAATTCTGAAATGGAGTATTGTCTTGCTGATTTATTAAATAATTTGATCAAAGAAACTAACCTGGACGTATTATTTATTCCATTTTACGAAGATGATTTAAAAGCTATAAACGCTATTTCAAGGCGATTAGATATACCTGACAATTATGCTATTTTGAATGGGACTTATTCTCCTGAAGAACTTATTTCTATTATGTCTTATTCATCTTTTACTATTGGAATGCGACTACATTCATTAATATTGTCTTTTTGCGCAGGAGTTCCTTTTTTCGGAATCTCATATGATCCAAAGGTAAGGAGCTTTTGCAAGGAAATATATGGTGATCAAACCGAGAATTATATAGAACTTAAATGCATCTGTAGTGATTTAGGGCATAATAGGGTAGGTACTTTCATTAATGAATTAGATTCAAATACTGCTATAATAAAACAAAAAATATTTATTTTTCGAAATTTATTTAAAGATAATTTAAAATTAATAAAAAATTTTTTATAACTTTATAGCCAACCTTGCCTTTTTACGTATATTATTATAATTATATCCAAAATGAGGTAAGATAATATCCATGCATATCCTACTCCTACTATTCCGAATTTTAGCAGAAAAATATAAGACATAGAGATTAAAAGGAAAAATCTGAAGCAATTAAGTTTTGTATTACTTTTCATTTTTAACCTTACGTTTTGGATCGGAATAAATACTGAAAATATTACTATAAAAAGATTAGCAAAAGCTAATGTTATCAACAAGGGATATGCTCCTGCATAGTCAGTATTAAATAAATCTAGTATGATACCTCCAAACGTATAAAGAAATAGCGTAATTGGTATAATTAATATATATACCATAAATATGGATTTAACTGTATTCGTTCTTAAATTTTCTCCATGGCTACCTTCAACTAATAGTGAGGTGCTCAGTGAATCTGGAATAATCATCACCAAGCTAGCCAAAGCAAAGGCTATGTAGTATTTGGCAGCTTCAGCTTCTCCTGAAATGTTAAGAACCATAATTGGCATGATCAATGTAGGCGAAACAGAAAATAGATTTGATATATATATCCAAAAAGAATATTTCATTGAATATTCAAATATATGTTTATCTATTTTTAATTTAAATGGAAAAATTTTCCAAATTGCAATTGTTAGAAAAATTGTCCCGAGTATATAAGCAAAGCCAAATGACAAAAATATGCCCGTATAATTTAAAAACGTCAATGGAATCAAAAATATAATTCTAGTGGTTAAAAATATTATCAAATAAGAATATAAACTTGCTCTTTTCATCGCTATTAGCGCATTGCCCCCCAATGATATAAATGCATTTATAATTGATAGGAATATAAATATTATTATTATCTTCTGATTCATGAAATTGCTTAAACTTGTGTTGAGATATGATGAAAGTAATATGTAAATGAGAGCAACTGAAAAAGAGGACGTGATACCGAAAATGATATATGTACCTAGCAAATTTTTATTATTTTGCTCAGGAAGAAACCTTAAAAGAGATACACTAAGGCCAAAATCAGAAATCAAACCAACTAATGACAAGGCTGAAATTAGAGATGTGGCTATTCCCACATCATTTATCGAATAATATCTTGCAGCAACAATCCAGAATAAAAAACCACAAGCCGCTGCCACAGATCTACTAATAAATAAATAAAATGATGTTCTATACAGAGAATCATTAAGTATCAAATTTATATTATTTTTTAAATTTATATACAAGCCAAAGCCCCTCTGCGCCTTTTGTATGTGTTTAGCTCCCACGTATATCGTGAAAATTCAATGGCATCTATTTAGAATGGATAAATTAAATAATATGACTACAATGTTCTATAATCAGGAGTATGCACCAAGAAGATATTATCGATATCAAGTAACTTCAGGAACAGGTATTGTACGTTAATTACTGAAAAACCAACCTGAATGCATGCGTCTTCGGTTAAGACCA
>DIVM01000178.1 GCA_002435835.1 Firmicutes bacterium UBA6132 | reverse complement strand
ATCACACTTGATACATAATAAAATAGAACGTAAGAACTTTATAAATAGATATCCCGCAGGCTTTTTAATTCAGTCTATAAGACAAAAGGTTTAAGCTTATAACCTTGATCTGGTTACATTAATTTGGACACAGAAATGTTAGATAATCTCTTAAATTTGGAACAGTTTTTAGTAACAATAAGAATGTTACTAAAGGAGTTGAATTTTTGAACATGTTCTATAAGGTACAATCGAAGTGATTACTGGTGTTAAAATCATTTTCAATATTACAATATTCCTTTTAAATATAGATACTTTTTAAACTACTACAAAATTATTAAACAACTTTATTAAGGTTCTCAACTTTCGCACATAGATTCCATTAAATAAATGAACCAAATTTGAATAATAAAGCCCATAAATAGGCACTTTTTAGTATAATTTTATAGCGACAATCAACTATACAAAGGTGTTTTTATGGGACTTGACAATTATATTCAAACTGCTATAAGAAACATATTAAAAAACCCAATTCTTGAAGTATTATCAGAAATAAAAATTACAAAAATACTTAAACAAAGTAACTTTGTAAAAAGAGAAGTTGGTTATCCTCCCTTTCAAATTATCTTACATTTTGTTTATATGCTTGTTATGAATAAAAGACAATCAACTTTTATAAAAAACAGTGAGAATGCATTTGGTAAAGACGCCTATTACAGATTCATCAAAGAGAGTCGTTATAACTGGCGAAAGTTTTTGATACTAAGTGCTGCTGCACTTTTGCAAAGAATAAAACCATTACATAAAAATGGTGAACACCGCTTGCTTATTATTGATGATACAGTAGAACCCAAAAGAGGGAAATTTATTGAAGGAAGTTGTAAATATGTTTGGAGCAATAAAGAGCATAAGAGTATCAATGCATTAAACATTGTATCTTTAAATTATGCAGACTCACACTCAACTTTTCAAGTTGATTTTTCTATAAAAATGAATGATAGTAAAAGAAAAGAGATATCAGAATTTACAAGTAAACTCCATCATAGAAGTAATTCATATCAAAGAAAAAGTGAGATAATAAAAAGTAAAAACACACTTGCTATAGAGATGCTTGAAAGAGCTTTGAATAACGGAGTTGAAGCAGATTATCTATTGGTTGACAGTTGGTACGCTAAACCAAACTTTATAGAAAAAGCTAATGAGCTTGGTATGCCTGTAATTGCAAGACTTCCAAATAATAAACTCATTTGGAACTTTAAAGGCAAACATAAAACAATGAATGGAATCTATGAGAGTTTAAAAAATTCTCGTCACAAAAGCGGTGGACAGCATGGCAAAATATCTTACAAATACTTTGATGCAATTATAGAGCATGCAGTTTTAGGTAAGATTAAACTCGTATTTTTGCACACAGGCAAAGACTTGTTAGTTTTTATCTCAACTGATATAACTATCACAGGTAAAGAGATAATAGCTACTTACAAAAAGAGATGGAATATTGAACAAGGTTATAAAGATTTACGAAATCTTTTTGGTTTAGGAAAAGAAGAGAATCGTATCTATGAAGCACTTATTGCGAAAATAACTCTTTCAATGTTTACCTACAATATTGTAAGCTATATCAATCGTATAAAGCATGAGCCACAAACACTAGGAGAACTTTTTAGAGATTTAGAGTGTGAACTTGAAACACTGGCAATTTCAATGCAGCTTTTTATCCAAATACTTACAAAAATTTCTGAAATTCAAAATGTTGTCAAGGATAATAAAGATTTACTCAACATTATCGCTGTGTTAAGTGCTTACACTAAAAAACAGTTAGGTTTTATGTGCGAAAGTTGAGTTAATTAAAAAAATAACAATTCATGATCTAGATTTAAATACTGAACATTTAGAAAAACTTTTATTTTGGATTCTGAAGTCAGATTACGAAAACTTAATAGATACAGAATCAAGTATTTACAAAGATGAAATAGAAAATGTTTCCTATCTATTTAAAGTATTTTTTGATACGGGCATACTTGATAATCTATTTGAAATCTTAAATAATTTTAGGCAAAAAGTTTATGATATTGGCTCTTATCGTGAAATACTTTTTATTGATGTTATATATGCTTTAGTTAAGAGTAAATATAAGAATTCTACATGGATTAATTTACCGAAATACACTGATTTAAATGTTGAGAAATGGCAACAAACTATTTTAAAACCAACTTTTATTAAAGAATTTTGGTCTTCTCAGCATTTACTTGGAGAGAATGAAGTTTTTAAAGGTAAATCAGCAGTTATTCAACTTCCCACAAGTGCAGGTAAAACAAAATCTACTGAATTAATTATTAGAAGTGCTTTTTTATCAGAACGTGCAAACATTGCAATTATTGTTGCTCCGTTTAAAGCACTATGTAATGAAATAAAAAATGATTTGTCTTATGCTTTTGAAAATGAAGATATTAAAGTTAATGAATTTACTGATGTACTACAAAAAGACATTAATATAGATGAATTTATTGAAGAAAATGAAAAGAATATTTTTATATCAACCCCTGAAAAACTATATTATTTACTAAAGCAATCACCCGAGTTATCAGATAAAATTGGACTATTAATTTATGATGAAGGTCATCAATTCGATAGTGGTACACGAGGAGTAATTTATGAATTATTAGTTACATCTTTAAAAAAGGTAATTAATATAGACATACAAGTAGTCCTAATTTCTGCCGTAATTTCAAATGCTACAAATATTAATGATTGGTTAAACTCAGGAAATGGCACAGTTGTATCTGGAAATTTCATTAGTACAAACAGAACTATTGCCTTTGCTAGTTGGAAAACATCACTAGGGCAACTGAAGTTTATTAATAAAAATGATATTGATAAAGATTTATATTTTGTCCCTAGAGTTTTATCTCAGCATGAATTAACTTTACTTGGAAGGGAAAGTAAAACACGATTTTTTCCAGAAAAAGATAATAATGGACAAATTGCTACTTATTTAGCTTTCAATTTAATTAACAATGGAAGTGTTGCGGTTTTTGTACCAAGACAAATATCTATAAATACTTTATGTAGTGATATTAATGAAGCATATAGACGAGAACTGACATTAGAAAAACCAACTAGAAGTTCAAATAGTGAAGAAATGATTAAACTACATTATTTATATTGTAAACATTTAGGTGAAGAAAATGAACAAACTAAAGCAGTACAATTAGGTGTAACAACACATCATGGAAATTTACCTGATAGTATAAAATTATCTGTTGAACATGCTTTGCAAAATAGTTATGCTAAAGTTGTTTTTTGTACATCCACATTAGCACAAGGTGTTAATCTTCCCATAAAATATCTAATAGTTACAGGCATATATCAAGGAAAAGAGCAAATAAAAGTTAGAGATTTTCATAATCTTATAGGGAGATCTGGACGTGCAGGAAAATATACAGAAGGAAGTATTATATTTGCAGATATAGATATTTATGATAAAAAAGCGAATAGTGATCAAAATTGGCGTTGGAATAATGCTAGAAAATTATTGGATTCGAATAATTCTGAAAAAATAGAAAGCAATATATTAGATATTTTTTCTTCAATTCAAATAGATGATAATAAATCAATAGCTTTTGATAATGTAGAGCATTTAATGCTTCTTTTAAATAGTAGTATTGAAGAAATATATGAGCAGTTTGATAATGCTGATGTAATATATGAATTTACTAAAAAAAGAAATTTCTTATTGTCAATAGAAAACTTTATAATAGAAAATTTTGATGATGTTACTATTAGTTTAGATGAACTGGTAAGACTAACTTTAGCCTATCATCTTGCCGATGAAACAAAAAAAGAATTACTTATAAAATTATTTATTGAAATTAAGTCAAATATAGAAGTAAAAATACCAGAAGATTATAAAAGAAAAATATATTCAAAAACATTATTTGGTATATATGAGAATAAAGCAATAAATGATTGGTTAGATGAGAACATTATTGAATTAATTAATACAGCTAATCTTGAGCAGTTAGAAGATCGAGTCTGGTGTTTTTTAAAATCGAAAATTAGAAATAAAAATTTTAAGAATTTCAATAAACCACAATATTTAGACAATATCTATAATAACTGGTTAAACAATAAATCATATGCTTTTATCTATGCTGAATTGGCTGATTTAGATATTAAAATGGGAAATACTGCCAGAGCAAGAAAATTAACTGTGGATTATATTTCTGAAATTTGTGAGAAAGCATTGTCCTTTGAAGGTACATTAATATTATCATCAATTATTTAATTTTTGGACTTATATAACGATAAGTATAACATTAAAAATTTAGTTACAAATCTTACTATATTTCAGAAA
>DIVM01000250.1 GCA_002435835.1 Firmicutes bacterium UBA6132 | reverse complement strand
TAACGGATCAAAAGTTGTTCTTGCCGCACGTAATGAAGATGAACTGTTAAAAGTAAAAAACAGTATCATAAATCTGGGAGGAGAAGCCTCTTTTAAGAAAACGGATGTCAGGAGTATAGATGACTGTAAAGATCTGATAAATAATGTTGTTGAAAAATATGGGAAAATAGATATACTTGTCAATAATGCTGGGATTTCAATGAGGGCCTCTTTTGAAGATCTGGATTTACAAATCATCAAAGAAATGATGGATACAAATTTTTATGGCGCTGTTTATTGTACAAAATTTGCATTACCCCATTTACTGAGACAAAATGGAACCGTAATTGGTATTTCCTCAATTTCTGGTCTAACGCCTTTACCTGGCAGAACTGGTTATTGTGCCTCAAAACATGCTATTGACGGATTTTTTAATACGTTACGAGTTGAAAATATTGGAAGAGGCTTAAATGTTTTAGTGGTTCATCCCAGCTTTACATGTTCGAATATAAGGAATTCAGCCCTTGATAAAAACAATCAAGCGCAAAAAGAAACCCCAAGAGATGAAGAGAGAATGATGTCAAGCCAGGAAGTAGCACAAATCATTGCCAACGCTGCCTTAAAACGTAAACGAGATCTGATATTAACACCACAAGGGAAGCTTGTAGTCTGGTTATATAAAAATTTCCCTGGTATGACTGACAGGATAATTTATCGTGAAATGGCAAAGGAACCAGGTTCACCATTTTAATAGCTAATCCAATTTTTTGACAAGTTAGGGGATTAGTGATATTTTAAAGAGGAATTTTTAAGAAAGAAAAATTTACAGAAAGGAGGTGTTCCAATTTCTATTTTAAATGTTGATCCAAATAAATGTTCTATTCTATGCTTTTAGAAAGAAACCCAATTATAAAACTAACTAAAGAAAAGGTAAAATGAAAAATCAATTTAGAAAAGTCATTCTTGTAGTTGCAATTCTTGCCCTACTCGTTATAAAATCTTCTGGACAGATTGATCTGGGCATAAAAGGAGGTATAAATGTATCTTATCAACTAGAATCAGGAGTAAGCGTATCTGGTGATGATTTAATTGTAGGTCTGAATGCAGGGGGAATTGTCAGATACCATATAAACGAATGGTTGGCTCTGAAAAGCGACATTTCTTATATTCAAAAAGGAAGAAGACACCGAAATCTTTCTGAAGGAAGTAGAAATCTTGTTCCGGATAGATTCCACTATATCATACTACCTTTAAAGGTTGAAATTTCAACCGGAGAGAGAGTCGGTCTAGATAAAGGGCAAAAATTATTTTTTGCAGCAGGCCCGTATTATGGTTTTCTTTTGAATGCTGAAAGGAAAGACAACAGCACAAACATTAGTCTGAAAGAAACAACTGAAAATTACGACTATGGTTTGAGTTTGGATTTAGGATTTGAATTTCCTGTAAAAAGTCATTCAATTACTGCTGGCATTAATTATGAAATGGGATTATCGAAAATTGCAGAATACGACAATGACTTGCGGAATAAAACATTCTCATTCAATATTGGATTTATTTTTTGATCAGAAATGAACCTAATATTTAAGATTAACCAGGACCTTAGAGTGTAAAAGCCGGACGTATTGATCACATTTGTCCAGGCAGATTTTAATTAAAATACAGACCTTAACAACAAGCTCTTAACTCCGTTCAGGAGTGATCAATTTACTCCTGACAAAGGTGGGCGGGGTTGCTGGGTCTTGCACTCTTTACAGGCTGAAATTTTGATAATCAATTTATCTTTTGTACCGATGGCACTGAAATGGGAAAAAGGGAAGAAAAGAGAGAATGAGATGTCATTTCTTGAGCATCTCGAAGAACTAAGATGGCATATCGTCCGGGCTGTATTAGCCATCGCAATTATGGCAATAGTTGCATTCTTATTTAAAAACATCATATTCGATAAAATAATTCTTGCACCAAGAAATCCTGGTTTCTTTACAAACCGTATTCTTTGCCAGATTGGCGAATTTCTGAATACTAAAGCGTTATGTATTAACACGAAACCATTTGACCTTATAAACATACAAATGTCAGGTCAGATTACAACCCATATTTTAGTAGCACTGGTTTCCGGTGTGATCCTGTCATTTCCTTTTGTTTTATGGGAATTCTGGAGGTTTTTTAAACCCGCGCTACAAGCAAACGAAAAACAACATGCAAGAGGAGCAGTACTTGTAGCTTCATTTCTCTTTTTTACAGGTGTTATATTCGGATATTACATAATAATACCATTATCTATACATTTTCTTGGATCATATATAGTAAGTAATGATGTAAATAATCAGATTAATATACGATCTTATATCGGAACTGTAACAAAAGCTACTCTGGCTAGTGGATTGATATTCGAACTGCCTATCATAGCCTTTTTTCTTACCGAAATAGATTTGATAGATCCGAATTTTTTGAAACAATATAGGAAGCATGCAATTGTAGTTTGTTTTATTGTGGCTGCCATAATCACTCCGCCAGATATTTTTTCCCAGGTACTTGTAGTTATTCCTTTGTTGGGCCTTTATGAAGTAAGCATTGCAGTATCTGGTATAGTTGTGAGAAGGAAAAGGAAACATCATATCGATTTCATGGGAAATAATAATGAAGCATAAGCACCTATCCCTTATTTTATATTTGAGATTCAAATGAAAATAGGTAGTTTGAAAACAATTGAACAAAAGTCAAGCCGTTAGGTATAAGTATGAATTGACAATTAACAAATTGCATGATTCTTAACTTTTCAAGGAAAGGGAAGCAGTCTCACAAGTACAAACAACTACGTTACCTTAATTATTCAAAAAGATTAAAGAAATCTTTGTCTTCTGTTTTGTATTTACTATTTTTGAACTGTAAACAATAAGGGTCAAATAATATGATAGACAGTGAGGTAAAGAATCTAATCGTAGGATCAGCAACAAAATATTTTTCAAAATATGGTTTTTATAAAACCACCATGGATGAGATTGCCAGGAATATTCACAAGGCAAAAGGCATTCTTTATTATTATTTTAAAAGCAAGGAAGAGCTTTTTAACGAAGTTTTAAAGCAAGAGTTAAGTTTAATTAAGGCAGCATTAAGTTCAATAGTAAATAGAGATTCTGACTCATTGATGATACTAAAAGAATATATACTTACTCGTTTTAAATTATTACACAATGCTGTAAATTATCATGAAACCCTCAAAGCTGATTTCTTTGAAAAATATCACTTTGTTAAAGACGTTAGGGAGGACTTTGACGAATTTGAACGTACACAATTAATCCTGATTCTTAAAAAGGGTAAAAAAGAAGGTTTCCTTGATTTTAAAAATATTAATTCTACTGTAGATATTATGATGATTATATTAAATGGTATTGAAATACCTTTCTTCTTGCAGAATAAGTATCCTGAATATGAAACCACTATTGAAGAGCTTACCTCTATGTTAGTAAATAGTCTGAAATCACAAAAAAAATAATTTTTTAAATTTAATTGACCATAAAACTATATTAGTCAATTTAATTTATATCTTTGCACTGTATTTTCATTGTAATAGTGAATATAAAGCATAAATAGAAATTATGAAAACTCTTATAAATATGTTTGTTAAGTACAAAAAAGTAATAATAGCATTATTATCAATTAAACTGTTTTATGTAGTTATAATTTTACTAATCAAGTTCTTACTTTAATTTTTTTATATTAATCAGACTATAGAACAATAATGTTCAATTATTGTATAAAATAAATATGAAAGAAGTTAGTTCTGCCACAATCATTTCTGGATTGTTTAATGGCATTTTGAAAAATAAATTACCCAGAAAAGTACTGCAAAAGCAGTTAGACAAGCATATACGTGAAAAGATATTGAAAAATGATGAGTACGAAGCCACTGAATCTGCCAGGTTGTTTAGATATTATGCTGTTCATGCCATGTATACTTCCTTTTTGAGAAACTATGATAAAGGCATTATCTCTAAGAGACTAATAAATAAGGTTATAGCTACACTGGTAAACTCAGTGATGTTAGGTGATAATAAAGTTCATAATTCAATTGAAAAATTCCAGGATAAATATAATCAGTTGCCTCCAAAGTTTTTAACCATTTCGCCCACAAATAAGTGCAATTTGAAATGCACTGGTTGCTACGCATCATCTAAGGCATCTGATAATAAATCAATTAGTTGGGATCTATTAATGAAAATAATAGAAGATGCTTATATAAATATGGGAATGAGGTTTTTTGTTGTATCAGGAGGAGAGCCTTTACTTTACAGGAGTGAAAATAAAACAATACTTGATTTAGCCAAAAAGTGGAATGATTGTTTTTTCCTGATGTACACTAATGGCACATTAATTAACAAAGAAATAGCTTCTCAAATGGCTGAGGTAGGCAATATAACACCTGCCATTTCAATTGAAGGGTTTACCGCTCATACAGACCATCGTAGGGGGAATGGTACTTTTAGGAGCATAATTAAAGCAAAGGATCAGCTTATTAGTTATAGTATTCCTTTTGGTCTGTCAGTTACAGCTACTAAGGACAACATTAACTTATTGCTTAGTGAAAATTTTTATGACTTTTATTTTAATGAGTTCGGCGCAACCTACATGTGGGTTTTCCAATATATGC
>DIVM01000352.1 GCA_002435835.1 Firmicutes bacterium UBA6132 | reverse complement strand
CTGTACCACTTTCTCCTCTTAAAAGAATATTTAATGGAGATTTAGATATATTTTTACAAAGATTTATTACTGAAATAAAATTTGCATTATTGCTTATTATTTTAGAAAAATAAGATTCACCTAAAGAAGTAATTTTAGAATATTCCTTTTCTAATTGTAAAAGACTTGATTGTGTTTTATTTAATAAATCACTTAATTTTACAATTTCAGTTATATCCCTATCCCTAGCAAGAGCTCCTATAATATTACCATTGTTGTCTTTTAGTGGAACAGCACTTAAAACTACGAAACTATTTTCCCTAGGGCTTGAGTATATATTATCATATGAATTTCCTTGTTGTAGTACTTTGGGTAATGTTGCACCTGGGAAAAAATCAACAACACTTTTCCCCAGGATTTCATTTCTTTTTACTCCATAATATTCTTCAGCTGTTGAATTAAAAAATATAACATTTCCATTTTTATCTACAACAGTGATGGTATCTGGAATATTATCCAATATATATTCAAACAATTCTCTATCATGCGAATCAAAATTGTATTCTATCATAATTACCCGCCTGTTAAATAGGTCAATTTTCTCTGTTTGTCATCCTGAGCCATAGCGAAGGATCTTATTAGTTATCCAATGACATAAATATGTTTTATTTATAATTCATTGTTATAATAATTTTCTATAAATAAATCATTTAAATTCCAGAAACTTTTAAAACTTTCATATTCTTTTTCAGCTTTATTGATATCCTTATTAGTTTTTATAGCTCTTATTAATATATTTTTAGGAGTATGTTCCATTGCAATAAATTCAAGGAGCTGTACTTTATAACCTTTTTTTTCTAAAAACAAACTTCTAAGAGAATCAGTAACTAATGAAGATACTCTTTCTTTTATAAGACCATGTTTTAACATAGGATCTAATGCAGAGTTATCTATTTTGTCATAAAATTCATGCTGACAGCATGGAACAGATAATATAATTTCTGTATTCCATTTTATAGCTTTAACTAATGCTGCATCAGTTGCATTGTCACATGCATGAAGAGTAACAATCATATCAACACTTGATTTGAAATTAAAATCCTTTATGTCTCCAATTTCAAATTGTAATTTATCATAATTTAATTTTTTAGCAGTTTCATTACAAAAACTAATTACATCATCTTTTAAATCAAGTCCAATAATCCTTACATTAATATTTTTTATTTTATAAAAATAATAATATAAAGCAAATGTTAAATATGCTTTACCACATCCAAAATCAATGATCATAAAATCATCTTTTATTTTAGCATCCTTTAAAGAATCATCAACTATTTCTAAAAATTTATTAATTTGTTTAAATTTATCATATTTTTTTGATAAAACTTTACCATCTTCATTCATAACTCCAAGATATGTTAAAAAGTCACATGGCTCATTTTCAGGAATAATATATTGCTTTATTTTATTGTGTTCTTCTACTTTTAATGTTTTAGAAGGCTTTTTTTCTATAACTTTCACACTTCCCTTTTTACTAACCATAAGCTGAAAATCAGCATCTTTTGAAAAAACATTTATATTTCTGTAATCGTTAATAATTAAATCGACTAACACAGTACATGCTTCTTCATATGACAAATTTTCATGAAATACTTTAGTATCAGTAAATTTCTCAAGTTGAATGATATTTTCTGATTTAATAACAACAGTTCTTGCTGTTATTTTTTTATATGGATTGTCACTTTTATTTCTTTGAGTAGTAAATACTGCATATATAAACTTATTTTCTTTTAATATTTCATTTATTAATTGCTTAATGTTCAAAATTTTTCTCCGTATAAAATATATTGTAGGGGCGGTAATTTATTATCCGCCCCTTATTTTAATGCAAAGCATCAAGGTTCTTATTTGTAACTGCTTTTTAAAGAAACAATTCTATTAAATACTAAATTATCATTTGTTGAATCTTGATCTTTTATAAAAAATCCATGTCTTAAAAACTGGAACCTGCTTCCAATACTGCAATCATTCATAGTTGGTTCAACTTTGCAATTGTTAACTACAACTTTAGAATTTGGATTTAATTTTTCCAAGAAATTCGTTTTGTCGTAGTCTTCTTCTTCCATCATATAATCATATAACCTTACTTCTGCATCAACAGAATGTTTTGCAGAAACCCAGTGTAATGTTCCTTTAACTTTTCTTCCTGTGAAACCAGTTCCGCTTTTTGTTTCAGGATCATATGTGCAATGTATTTCAATTACATTTCCATTTTCATCTTTAATAAAATTCTCACATTTTACGAAATATGCATTTCTTAAACGCACTTCATTTCCTGGGAAAAGTCTATAATACTTTTTAGGAGGATTTTCCATGAAATCATCTCTTTCAATATATACTTCTTTGCAAAATGGTATCATCCTTGTTCCAAGTTCAGGGTTATCTGAATTATTTTCAGCTTCAACATATTCTACTTTGTCTTCAGGATAGTTAGTTATAATAAGTTTAATTGGGTCTAAAACTGCCATTGTACGAGGAGCTTTAGGACTTAAATCATCTCTTATGGCAAATTCAAGCATTGAAATATCAACAACACTCTGTGCTTTAGAAACACCTATTGCTTCACAGAAATTATTGATGGATTCAGGAGTATATCCTCTTCTTCTTAAAGCTGCAATAGTTGGCATACGTGGGTCATCCCATCCATCAACATAATTTTCTTCAACCATTCTTTTTAAATATCTTTTGCCCATCATAGTTTTAGTTAAAAACAATTTTGCAAATTCTATTTGTTTTGTTGGAGCTTTTTTGAAATCATCTAAATTACTTAAAAGCCAATCATAAAATGGTCTATGATCTTCGAATTCTAAAGTACAAATAGAATGTGTTATCCCTTCTATTGCATCTTCTATAGGATGTGCATAATCATACATAGGATATATGCACCAGTTGTCCCCTGTATTGTGATGTTTTTCGTGCAATATTCTATATATTACAGGATCTCGCATATTAATATTAGGACTTGACATATCTATTTTAGCTCTTAAAACTTTTTCACCATTTTTAAATTCACCGTTTTTCATTTTTTCAAATAAGGATAAATTTTCTTCTATTGTTCTATTTCTATAAGGACTCATCTTTCCAGGTTCAGTTAGAGTTCCTCTATAATCACGTATTTCATCTGCTGATAAATCATCAACAAATGCTAATCCTTTATTAATCAACTCAACAGCATAAGAATACATTTTATCAAAATAATTAGATGCATAAAAAATTACTTCTTCCCAATCGGGACATAACCATTTAACATCTTTTATAATAGATTCTACAAAAGAATCATCTTCTTTTACTGGATTTGTATCATCAAATCTTAAATTAAATACGCCATTGTTTTTCTTTGCAAGGCCATAATTTAAGCATATGGATTTTGCATGACCTACGTGAAGATATCCATTAGGCTCCGGAGGAAATCTCGTATGTACTTTCTGATTATATGTACCTTTTAAATTATCTTCATTTATAATTTTCTGTATGAAATTTACCGATTCCCTATTATTTTCACCTAAGTTGTTATCACTCATGTTATCCTCCTTATGTAGACATTTATCATTTATATTTTATAGACCAAATATACTAATTGTTTTAAATTGGTAAATCATAATCTTTTCTTTTCATTATACTATCACAATTCTCCTTATTTTCAAAGAATATTTTACAAATATGTTAAATTATTTTAGTAATATTTATATATAATGTTTATAAATACTAATAGCGCAGTTATATTATTTTAACGTTTTCTTCATATTATTACAAAAAAAATAAATTTTATAATTAATTATAAAAAAAATATTGTGAAACGTAAAATTATGTCTTGACATAATAGAATTGAGTAATATATAATACGTACAATATCTACGAGATACGGATTAATATCTATAGATAAAACTAAAAAAAATTATTTGAGGGTAAATTCATGAAAAATATCATTGGAAAGGGAATAAGTGA
>DIVM01000116.1 GCA_002435835.1 Firmicutes bacterium UBA6132 | reverse complement strand
AAATGATTTTAACAATATAGAAGAACGTGACTTTAACTACTACATAAAATTTTACGTTCTAATAGTATATTCATTTAATAATCAAATTAGGTTTAATTCACAAGGTAAATTTAATTTGCCAGTAGGAAAACGAGATTTTAACAAGAAGATGCAAATGAAATTAGACTTATTTATTGATCGTATAAAAGAAGATAAGATTAACCTTTCTAACAAAGATTTCCGTGTAATAGATACATCAGCGTGGAATGATAAGACTTTTGTATATTGCGACCCTCCATATTTAATTACATGTGCAACATATAATGAGCGAGATGGCTGGAATGAAGAGTTAGAGAAAGAGTTGTTAACCTTCCTAGATCAACTTACAGATAAAGGCATTAAGTTCGCTTTATCTAATGTATTACGCAGTAAAGGTAAAGCAAATGACATATTACTAAATTGGATAAATGAGAATAAGAAAAAATATCGAGTTATAAATTTAAACTTTGATTATTCTAATTCAAATTACCAATTGAAGAATAAAAATAAAAAAACACAAGAAGTTTTAATAATAAATTATTGGAGGGAGGATTAACAAATGGGAAAAGAAGCGTTATGGAGCATGAGCACAACAATCCGTGAAGCTGAAAGAATTGTTGGGTTTTTAAAAAGTGCAATTGAGTTAAGCGGAAAGGAATGGAATAAAAACAATCAGGAATTGTTTCAAATACTACTTATAAAAAACAGACAATATTTAGATCCTAGCAGTTCTCAAAGTTTAAATAAACTCTCGTCTGATCAAATAGCAATTTTAAAAGACATAGAACACAAAATTTCTTTAGAAGAAGCTACAGACATTTTCACCACTAAGAACTATGAAGATCCTCCAATGCGAGGCAGACAATCAATGTCGCCTCTAAAAAAACTTGGATTAGTTTATGTAATTAATAACAAGATATCAATAACTGATGTTGGACGTAAATTAGCCAGTGGCGAAATATCATTTGATGAGTTCATGTTAGATGCATTATTGAAATTTCAATACCCAAATCCTGAAGAAAAGGGATTTAAAAATTGGAATACGAAACCTTTTATAGCTGCGTTACATTTAATAAAAGAAGTTAATAATCTATGCTCGGCAAGAGGGATTAAAGAAAAGGGAATCTCAAGCACAGAGTTTGGTATTTTTGCTTTGTCATTACGAAAGTACACTGACATCAAAAGTACAGCCGAAAAATTACTTGATTTTAGATTGGAATTAGAGCCCGTCGAAGAAAAACTACGATCAATATTTATCTCAAAATATATTGAAGATTACCTGGATGATTTTAATAACCCCGTGAAAAATACTTCAGAATATACCGATAATATGATACGATATTTGAGATTAACTAAATACATCTATATTAGAGGCAAATATTCACATACTTATATAGATTTAGAGCCTAGAAGATTAAAAGAAATTGAGGAAATACTAATTCATGATGATGGAAGTGCAAAAACTTTTTCACTAACTGAGTGGCAAAATTATATGGGTACATTTGGAGCGTATTCATTACCATTTGAGACAGTACCTATCCTTACTCAAATTGCTACTGATGTGATTGATGAAATCAATGAATTAAGTGGCCGAGTTGGAAAATCACTCAAGAAAATCACTGTTCCAACTAAAAAAACAGAACTTAAAGAGTTGATTTTTGAATTAAGAACAGAAAGAACTGAACTACAAAACCTACAAATAAAACAAGAGTATAGAAAAGATACTTCAAAAATTGATGAAGTTATTTCTGCATTAACAGATATCAAGAAACGAAATAAAGCGAAATTAGCAAAGCGATTTTCAATTGAACTTGAGCGTTGGGCTAATGTAGCCCTAAATATTATTAATGACGCTTTGGAGATTAAGCCAAATGCTCCTGTTGGGGATGATAATATTCCTACTTATACTGCTCCAAGTGGTGTAGCAGATATTGAGTGTTTCTATCAATCGTTTAACGCTATTTGTGAAGTGACCATGTTAACGAGTCGTGATCAATGGTATAACGAAGGACAACCAGTTATGAGGCATTTAAGAGAGTTTGAAGAAAAAAACAATGCGGAATCATATTGTCTTTTTATTGCACCAACTCTTCATGAAGACACATTAGAAACATTTTGGATGGCAGTACAACATGGATATAAAGGTGAAAAACAAAAAATAGTTCCTATAACAATTGAACAGTTAATCTCTATTTTAAAAACTGTAAAGAAATTGCTGGACAGTGGTAAAGAATTTACTCATAAGATGTTAGTGGAATTTCTTGATATGTCTTTAGATATTGATGAAGTCCCAAATTCTACAAAGTGGTCAGAATTTATTTGGAGTAAATTGGATATATGGAATGATAATTTAGTGATTTGAGGTGATTAACTATTATTAATCAAGAAGTATTTTTGCATACATGATAATGGTATGACAAAAAACCCTCAAGATCTGAATTTTTTTAAGGGAGAATTGATGCGATATTAAGTTTACAAATAATTATCGCCGAATAATTATTT
>DIVM01000233.1 GCA_002435835.1 Firmicutes bacterium UBA6132 | reverse complement strand
ATATTAAGAGGCTGATGCCGCCTTATTTTTAGATGCTTACAGAAAGAGGGATAAACAAATGAATAAGAGAAATATCATTATTGACTGTGATCCAGGAATTGATGATGTAATAGCAATTTCTCTTGCTATTGCAAATGAAGATAAATTAAACATTTTGGGTATAAGCACTGTTGCAGGAAATCAAAGTATTGAGAAAGTAACAAATAATGCGTTAAAATTAGTTTCTTTTTTTGATAAAAATATAAAAGTTGCGCAGGGTTCTAAATGTCCATTAATAAGGGAGAAAACTGTTGCTAAATATGTTCATGGTGATACTGGCATGGGAAATTATGAATTACCACCTTCAAAGTTTTCTCTTTATTCTAATAATGCCATAACATTTTTAAGAGACACTATTATAAATGCTGATGGAAAAGTTACTTTAGTTCCAATTGGACCTTTAACAAATATAGCTCTTTTAATAAAAACATTCCCTGAAGTAGTGGATAAAATTGAACTATTATCTATTATGGGAGGTGCAACTATTGGAGGAAACAGAACATCCTGTGCAGAATTTAATGTTTGGGCTGACCCAGAAGCTGCAAGAATTGTTTTTGATTCTAATATTCCAATAGTAATGAGCGGTTTAAATGTTACACATCAAACAGGATTGGACAAAGATGATATTAATAATATGCTAAATAGTCAAGGTGCTGTTTCCCATATGGTTGGAGAAATATTGGATTTTTATTTAAAAGGAGACCATGTTAACGGTGGAACATTTGCACCAATACATGATGCTTGCAGTATAATGTATTTAATTCATCCTGAAATTTATGAATATAAACACATGGAAGTAAAAGTGGATTGTTCAGAAGGTCTTAGCAGAGGAAACACAATTACAGATGTTAGGGATTGGGTAACATATGATGAAACATACCCAAAAGTATTACTTCAAGTTGATTCGGCAAAATTTAAAGAATTACTTATAGAATATATATATAAATTAGATAGAATGTTTGTGAGGTAAGTATGGGAAAAATAGTTGTTGTAGGAAGCATTAATGCTGACATGGTTTTTACATCAAGTATAAGACCAAAAGCAGGTGAAACCGTACTTGGTGAAAGTTTTTCAATTATACCTGGTGGAAAAGGGGCTAATCAAGCTGTAGCAGCAAGTAAATTGGGAGCAGAGTCGTTTATGGTTGGGTGTGTAGGAGAAGATTCTAACGGAGAATTTTCTATAGAAAATTTTAAAAAATACAATGTTAATACGGATTTTATAGAAGTGATATCTGATGTGCCAACAGGAGTTGCTAATATAGTTGTAGCAGAAGAAGATAACAGCATCATAGTTATACCTGGCTCAAATTATAAAATAACTAAGGCTATGATAGATAAGCATAAAGAAGCAATTTTATCAGCTGACATTGTTTTATTACAATTAGAAATTCCTATTGAAATAGTTGAATATACAGCAGAATTATGCAAGAAAAATAATGTAAAAGTTTTGTTAAATCCTGCTCCAGCTAAAAAGTTAAGTGAAAGTTTAATAGAAAATTCAACATATATAACGCCAAACGAGCATGAAATAAAAATTATTTTAGGAAAAAAATCTGAAGATGAAATAGATAACTTATTAAAACAATATCCAAATAAAATAATAGTTACAATGGGTTCAGAAGGAGTTAAATATTTTGATGGAGAAATAAAAACAATTCCTGCTTTTAAAATTAATGTAGTTGATACAACAGGAGCAGGGGATACATTCTGCGGCTCTTTAGCAGCAGCATTAGTAAATGGCAAATTGTTACCTGATGCAATTTCATTTGCTAATAAAGCAGCAGCATTAGCTACTACAAAATTAGGAGCACAAAGCGGCATGCCTACAATAGAAGCGTTAAATAATTTAAAATAATAAATAATAAATAAAATGAAAAAGCGTACATTTATAAATGTGCGCTTTCTATGTATGGTCATGCCAAAGGCATAATATTCAACAATATAATTAAGCTAAAGTTACGTTTGCTGCTTGAGGACCACGAGTTCCTTCAACAACTTCGAATTTAACTTTTTGGCCTTCTTCTAAAGTTTTGAAACCGTTAGAAACGATTGCTGTAAAATGAACGAATACATCTTTTCCTTCATCACTAGAGATAAAACCAAATCCTTTTGCTGAATCAAACCACTTAACTGTACCTGTTTTCATTAAAATCCTCCAAATTTTTTAAAAGTTTTTTTTATTAAGCAACTAATAATTAGAGCTTAGTGTCCGTGAAATACGCAATATTAATATAACATTAATTAAAATCTATATTAAAATGTATTATTTCTCTAAACATATACTACTACGCTACAGTAACGTTGCTAGCTTGAGGTCCTTTTTGGCCTTCTGTGATGTCAAAATTTACTTTTTGACCTTCTTCTAATGTTTTGAATCCCTCAGAAACAATTGCAGAGAAATGTACGAAAACGTCTTTCCCATCATCGCCAGAAATAAATCCAAAGCCTTTTTTAGAATCAAACCATTTAACTGTACCTGTTTTCATTAAAAAAATCCTCCAATATTTAAAAAAGATACTTTGATTGTAACAGTTTTTTGGCAAAAAATCAATACATATTTATTAAGAAAGTTGAAATTTTTTTTCTAACAAACTTTCATTGTTATTTAAACATAAAAAATGATAAGAAGAAAAAAGCAAATGTTTTTCATTATGAATTAATAAAATAAAAAATGAATATTTATAAATATATAATACAAAATTTGCTAATAAATAATTTGATATAAGGTAAATTGCATGATATAATATAAACGATTAATTAAATTATAAATCAAATTATTAAATTAATATAAAGGGATACAGTTATGATAAAACATTTTATGAAAATTTTTTTTGCATCTTTAGTACTCATTTCAATAGTACTCAGTGTGACAGCATTGGGATACATATTGTTAAATGAGGATACTGTTATAGGAACAGTAAAAGGTGTAAGAAGAAATGAAAATACTGAAAACGAAAAGACAAGTAATTTTGATTATACAACAGAGTTAGGTAAGATAGCTAAAAATAGCAATAGAATTAATGTTCTTGTAGTAGGTCTTGAAGATCAAAGGACTGACACAATTTTAGTTGCAAGTTATGATAAGGAAAGTAAAAAAGCCGATTTAATATCTATACCAAGAGATACATATTGCCCGAGAGAAGAAGTAGAAAGATCCGATGCAAAAAAAATAAATGCAATATATTCTTCATTAGGGATAGAAGGATTAACAGAAGCTATTCAAGATATATTAGGAATACCAATTGATAAATATATTATATTAGATTATGAAGCAGTTGTTTCTTGTGTGGATATATTGGGTGGAGTAAAAGTAAATGTTCCGTTTCACATGCAATATTCTGACCCGTATGATGACCCACCTTTAATAATTGATATACCTGAAGGAGAACAAGTTTTAAATGGTGAACAATCTTTAAAATTTTTAAGGTTCAGAAAAGGATATGCTAATCAAGATTTAGGTAGAATAGACGCTCAGCAGCAATTTATTAAATCAGCTGTAAAAAAGGCAATTAGCTTAAAATTAATAGATGTTATAGAAGAAGCATATTCTAATGTTAAAACTAATTTTTCTATAAAAGAATTAGTTTCCTTAGCAGGAAATTTTGTTGGTTTTTCTACGGATGATATTTCTTTAAATGTATTGCCAGGAGAAGAAACACTATTAGAAGGTTTATCTTTTTATATACCAAATAATGATGAAATTAAAAATATGACATATACTATGTACGGCATAAATTAACAGCTGAAAGGTGCGGAAATTAATGAATCGAAAACTGTTTATAAAAGTTTTTTTAATATCATTTCTTATTTTCTCTTTAGTAATTTTTACAGGTTTGTACACATTTAATTATTTTTTTAATTCCAATGAAATAGTTATTGATGATAAAAATGAAGATGGAAATTTGGAAAATGAAGAAGAAATATTGGAATCAGATACACCAATAGAAAAAGCTATTAAAAGAAGTAAAAGGATAAATATATTGCTTTTAGGACTTGAAGGAACCAGATCTGATACTATAATTTTAGCAAGCTATGATGTGGAAAGTAAAAAAGCAGATTTAATTTCTATACCAAGGGACACTTATTATGAAAGAGAAGGATATAGAGATTATTCTGAATTTATGAAAATAAATTCTATATATGGTTCTGATGATAGAAAACAGTATTCATTAGCGGATGCTATAGAAAATATGACAAAAATTCCAATAGATAAATATGTTTCAATAGATTACGAAGGTGTTAGAGCAGCCGTGGATGCAGTTGGGGGTGTTGAATTTAATGTTCCATTTCATATGAAATATACTGACCCATACGATACTCCGCCACTTTATATAGATATTCCAGAAGGTGAGCAAATAATTGATGGTGAAAATGCCATGGAATTATTGAGATTTAGAAAAGGTAACCCTGGGTATAAAGGATATATTCAAGGTGATGTTGGTAGAATTGAAACACAGCAAAATTTTATTAAAGCAGTAATAAAAAAAGCTGTTAGTTTAAAATTACCAAGTGTCATAAGTGCAGTATATCCATATGTTAAAACTGATTTAACCATGACTGAACTTGCTGGGTTAGCAGCAAATGCTTTAGGATTTAATGTAGAAAATTTAAATGCTACTATATTACCTGGAGAAGCTGAGTATATAAAAGGATTGTCTTTTTATGTTCCTAATAAAGAAGAAATTACAAAACTTTTATATGAATTGTATGAAGTTCCATTAAATACAAATTCAAATACTGATAAAGAACAAAATTCTTCTGAATCTGAAAATTCATAAGAATTTTAAATAAAATAATGAATATCCATTATAAAGTGAAATAATTAAAGTAATAATGGAGGATGCATGATTAATAAGCCAAAACCCCTTAAATTAGGGGACAAAGTTGCAATAATAGCACCATCTTCTGCAACTGACTTAAAAAAAGTGATTGATGGTGAGAAAAAAATAAGAGCCATGGGCCTTGAACCTGTTATGTTTCCTACTTGCTATAGTAGGTACGGTCATTTGTCAGCAGGGGATGAAGAAAGGGCAAAAGATGTAAACGATGCTTTTAAAGATGAAAATATTAAAGGAATCATATGTTTAAGAGGAGGTTATGGTACTCCAAGGATTTTAAAAATGATTGACTATGATATGATACGCAAAAATCCAAAAGTATTTGTAGGTTTCAGCGATATAACAGGTTTGCATATAGCATTTAATAAAATAGTAAGAATGGTTACATATCATGGTCCAATGGCTACATCAGCATTTGGAAATGTTAATTCAGATAATACTGTTACTTATGAACCATATACATATGAAAGTTTGAAGAAAAATATATTTACTAATAAATTTTTAGGAAAATTTAAAAATCCTGAAGGGGAAAAACTCGAAACACTATTTAAAGGAAAAGCTGAAGGTGAAATAATAGGAGGAAATTTATCTCTTATTTGTTCAACTTTAGGCTCACCCTATGAAATAGATGTAAAAAGAAAAATTTTATTTATTGAAGATGTTGGAGAACCTGTTTATAAAATAGACAGGATGCTAACTTCTTTGTCTCTTGCAGGCAAATTTAATGATTGTGCAGGTATTATCCTTGGAACATGGAGTAGCTGTGAAAGAGAAGAAAAATCTTATGAAAACGGATATGATTTACCTTTAAGTGAAGTGTTTGAAAATACCCTATTTCCATTTAATAAACCTATCATTTCAAATTTTAGAGCAGGCCATAATTTTCCGCAGCCAACTATACCATTTGGAACTCATATTAAAATGGATGCTGAAAAAAAGGAAATAATATTCACTGAAAGCGGAAACAAATAAAAAATGCAGGAGGTGTAATATGCAGCCA
>DIVM01000363.1 GCA_002435835.1 Firmicutes bacterium UBA6132 | reverse complement strand
TTAGGGCTTTAAGGACCGTCCCTTTGTCCCTTTTTCATTGGTCCCTTGGTCCCTTTTATTATATTGCAATAGGTACTTTAACTTTAAATGAGTTAAATTTATAATTTTCTAATTTAAAGCTATCAACTGTAAAATCATAAAAGCTTTTTATGGCTGCATCTATTTCAAGTTTAGGTGCTTCATGTGATTCTTGTTTAATTAATTCTTCTATAATAGGAACATGTCTGTCATAAATATGGGCATCCGCTATTACATGAACTAATTCTCCAGCTTGTAAGCCGCTGATTTGAGCCATCATATGAACTAAAATTGAATATTGAACTACATTCCAGTTATTAGCAGCAAGCATATCCTGTGAACGCTGATTTAAAATAGCATTTAATTTATTTCCTGAAACATTAAATGTCATACTATATGCGCATGGATAAAGATGCATATTATGTAAATCTTCAAAATTGTAAATATTAGTCATAATACGTCTTGAACTTGGATTGTTTTTCAAATCAAATATAACTCTATCAACTTGATCAAAATCGCCTTCTTTATATTTATGTTTAATACCTAATTGATAACCATATGCTTTTCCAATTGAACCTGTTTCATCCGCCCATGAATCCCAAATGTGACTGTTTAAGTCATTTACATTGTTTGATTTTTTCTGCCATATCCATAAAAGTTCATCTACTGCTGCTTTAAAATTTGTTTTTCTAAGTGTCAATATAGGAAAACTGCTACTTAAATCATATCTATTTACTAAACCAAATTTTTTAATAGTGTATGCTGGAGCTCCATCTTCCCATCTTGGTCTTACATCATAATCTTTATCCCAAACTCCATTTTGTAATATATCTTTGCAACTATCTATAAATAATTTATCTGCAATATTCATTTAAACGCTCCTCAAAAATATTTGTTAATTTAAAACTATTATATATTAATTTAAATATAATTAAAAGAATAAATTAAAATATACAACATATAATATTTTTAATATTATTTTTAAAAAAATTCAAAATTATTCTTGACAAAATTATTATTTTAAATATAATTAGTATAAATGAATATTCAGCAATGACGGGAAGAGTAATATATGATTAAGTCAAAGAGAGATAGCGTTGGTGAGAGTCTATTACAGCATCATATATGAAGAACATCCTTGAGCTTCTGACCAAAATTGTTTATATAAACAAAAGTAGACTCAGACGTTCCGCGCGTTTAGCGGCATAGATATGTAAGTATCTATTGAGTGAGCATGCAAATGCTAAATTGGGTGGTACCGCGAATATAACTTCTTCGTCCCTTTGTAGGGATTTAGAAGTTTTTTTTATTTTAAAATATAATTTGGAGGAAAACAACATGTCATTAGAAAAATTAATAATACCAGAATCTTACACAAGCAAATTATCAGTATTAGAAACACAAATAGCAATTAAAAAAATAAAAGATTTTTTCGAAAACGAATTATCTAAAAACTTATCTTTAATAAGAGTATCTGCTCCATTAATGGTTAGACCTGAATCGGGTTTAAACGATGATTTAAATGGAATAGAAAGAGCAGTAGCATTTGATATGTTAGAAACTCAATATGATGTAGAAATAGTTCAATCTCTTGCTAAATGGAAAAGAAATGCCCTTCACAAATACAGATTTGACACTTATACAGGTCTATACACAGATATGAACGCAATTAGAAGGGATGAAGATTTAGATAACATACATTCTATTTACGTTGACCAATGGGACTGGGAAAAAATAATAAAAAAAGAAGACAGAAACTTAGATACATTAAAAATTATAGTAAAAAAAATATATGCTGCATTTACAGCAACTGAGCTTTATTTAGAAAGTTTATATCCATTTTTAAGAAATGAACTTCCTGAAGAAATATATTTTATTACTACTGAAGAACTTCTACAGTTATACCCAGATAAAACACCTAAAGAAAGAGAATATTTAATAACTAAAGAGCATAAAGCAGTATTTTTAATGCAGGTTGGAGGTAAATTATCCGATGATACAATACACGATGGACGTGCAGCTGATTATGATGACTGGAATTTAAACGGAGATATATTATTCTATTTTAAAACTCTTGATATAGCATTAGAACTTTCTTCTATGGGAATAAGAGTTGATAAAGATTCCCTTTTAAAACAGCTTGAAGAAAGAGACCAAATGAGAAAATCTCATTTCCCATTCCACAAAGATGTAATAGAAGAAAATCTTCCTTTCACAGTGGGCGGTGGTATAGGCCAATCAAGAATATGCATGTATTTCCTACAAAAGGCACATATAGGAGAAGTTCAATCTTCAGTATGGTCACAGGAAATGATTGATGTATGCCAAGAAAATGAAATTCACTTGCTTTAATATAAAAACTTTAAATAGCAAATTTTAATAAATATAAAAGCTTCTCAGTTTTGAGAAGCTTTTTACCTTAATTTTAGGGACCGTCCTTCTTTAAGGACCGTCCCTATTATTATCTTATTTGACCATTTCCATAAATAATATATTTTGTAGTAGTGAGTTCTTTTAATCCCATAGGACCTCTTGCATGTACTTTTTGTGTGCTTATTCCTATTTCAGCCCCAAATCCAAATTCAAATCCATCCGTGAACCTTGTAGATGCATTAACATAAACAGCTGCAGCATCAACTTCATTTAAAAAACGCTGAGAATTTGTATATGATTCAGTTATTATAGCTTCAGAATGACCTGTATTATATTTATTTATATGCTCAATAGCTTCTTTAACATCATTCACAACTTTAACAGAAATTATATAATC
>DIVM01000057.1 GCA_002435835.1 Firmicutes bacterium UBA6132 | reverse complement strand
TTCTTTTTACTAATTTTAAATCTTCTAATTCAATTTTTAATTTTTCCAAACCCTCTGCAGTAATTAATGTTTCATTATTTTTCATATTATTGCTCCTTTAAAAAATGTTAATATTAAAAATTCTGCATTACTTATTAACATATTATATTGCTGTCCAATGTATATATTCATTGTATTTATAAAATAAAATAATATGATAATTTGATGTTATTACTTTATAATTAATTAGAATATTATAATAAAGTATATATATATTGTCAAGAACTGTTTTTAATATACACAATTTTTAATAATAATCATAATTTTTTAAATACGAATCTAAACTATTGAATAGTTCATTAATCTCTGTGATTTTATTTATTTTGCTTCTTATTTCAGAAGAATTTTTCATTCCTTTAATATACCAACCAGCGTGTTTTCTCATTTCTAATACAGCAATTTTTTCGTCATATTCCTGCTGCATCATTTCTGCATGTTTTTTTAACATTAGAATTCTATCTACTGGAGTTGGATTATAATAATTATAATCTTTATTTAAAGCTTTTATTACATTGCTAATTAGCCATGGATTACCGAATATTCCTCTTCCAATCATAACACCGTCACAATTTGTTTGTTCAGTCATCTTAGTAGCATCTTCAGGATTAAATATATCTCCATTTCCTATGACAGGAATTTTTACGCTTTTTTTAACTTCTTTAATTACATCATAATCTGCTTTGCCCGTATAATATTGCTCCCTTGTTCTACCATGTATTGCAATTAAATCAGCCCCATTATATTCCATAACTTTTGCAAATTCAGGTGCATTTACACTGTTTGGATCCCACCCTGCTCTAAACTTAACTGAAACAGGTTTATTAGATGCTTTTTTTACTTTGTTCATTATTAAACCTGCAAGCTCTGTGTTTTTCATTAAGGCGCTTCCATCACCATTTTTTACTATTTTAGGTGCAGGGCAGCCCATATTAATATCTATAATGTCTATATCTGTTCTTTCATTAATATATGTTTCTACAACATATGCCATTATTTCCGGGTCACTACCAAAAATCTGTAGCGCAACAGGTCTATTATTAGGATTTATTTTCATCAGATCTTTTGTTTTTGCATCCTTATAATATAAACCCTTTGCACTTACCATTTCAGTGTATACTAATGCTGCACCAAAACTTTTACATATTGTTCTAAAACATATATCAGTTACACCTGCCATAGGAGCAAGCAAAACATTATTTTCAAGTTCTATATTTCCTATTTTAATTGTTTTGTAATTCATATTTAACAGTTATTTCTCCTGAATTGATAATTTCTTCATTTCCTTTTTCATTAGTTGTTATAAGCCAGCCTTCTAAATCAATACACTTTACTAATAATTTTTTGAAAGACTTTTTCTTATATTTATTTATTGAAATTTCTTTGCCATTTAATAAGGAATATGTATTGCATATATTTATTGATTTTTCTATATTATTGTTGTTAATAAGTTCCTCATTATATTTTTCAAAATTACTTAAAATTTGGCTTATTAGCTGTTCTCTATCAACATTGATTTTTGTTTCTGCTTTTATGGATGTTGCAATTTCTTTTATGTCATAAAATTCATTATATATTACTGAATCCGTTTCTTCATTTAATTCATTTAATTCTAAATTAAATTCATTATTTATATCATTATTATTATCTTCTATTTTACTATTAATATTTTGGTTGTTTTTACTTTCTTCATTAAAATCATTGACATTAATAGATGTTGAAATAATAATTCCTTCTACTTTATTTTTAATTTTTATTTCTTCGCATGAAACACTTGCTATTTTTTTATTATTAATAAATAAGTCATTGGGCCATTTTATTTGACATTCTGTAAAGCATAAATTTTTATTAGATTCCTGTACGCATGCGCATGTAACTGCTTCAAACTTTTGTATTGAAAAATTTTCATGGTAAGGTTTTAATATTATGCTTAAATATATGTTTTTATCAGGCATCGAAATCCATTTTCTATTAAATCTGATTTTACAGCTAAATTGATTTTCTGACAACACAACTGCACCATTTGGGCATGTATCAAAAATATTTTTTGATTTTGCAAATGTTGATTTTAATTCATCAAATTGAATTATAGTTTGACCAATATATTTAGTATTTAAGCAATCTTTAATTTTATTTAAGTCGTACATAAATCCCTCTCTTATGTTGCTTATATTACTATATGGAATTAATTTAGTCAAATAGTTATATTAAAAAAAATCTTCATTTATTAAATAAAGATTCAGCTTGATGACAAAGTATATTATTTTTATTTTTCTCATGCTGAACCATAGTGAAGGATCTTATTAATATTAATAATTCTCCACTAGGTTCAGATAAGCAGAAAACCAAAATCATGATTTCATGTTATCGCTTAGTTTGTTCATCCAATGACACCTTAAGGATTATAAATAGTATGATTATTTTAAATTTAATATTTCTTCAATTACATTTAAAAGTTCTTTTACATCTTCTATTGTTAAATCTGCCATATGAGCAATTCTAAAAGTTTTTTCTTTTAAATCTCCATATCCATTAGATATAGCATATCCTCTTTTTCCAAGTTCTGCATTTAAATCTTTTACGCTTATATTTTTTGTGTTTTTAATAGTTGTAAGAGTTAAAGAAGCATTTTTTTCTTCTGCAAATAAATCAAAATATTTTTTTGCCCAATTTCTTGTGTATTGTGCCATTTCAAGGTGTCTGTTATATCTATTATCAAAACCTTCTTGTAGTATTCTATCAAGCTGATAATCAAGAGCAAACATCAGAGATAAGTTAGGTGTTGAAGGATATTGATAGTCCTTTTTCTTTATGGTATCATAAAGTTGAACAAAATCTAAATAAAATCCTCTGTTTTTTACAGTTCTTGCTTTTTCAATAGCTCTTTCTGATACTGTACATATACCAAGTCCTGGAGGGAGCCCTAATGCTTTTTGAGATGATGTTATACAAACATCTATACTTAGTTTATCTACTTCAATTTTTGCTCCACCTGCTGAACTTACTGTATCTACGCAAAATATTACATCTGGATATTTTTTTACTACTTCACTTATTTCCTCTATGGGATTCATTACTCCTGTGGATGTTTCGTTATGAGTTATTGTTATTAAATCATATTTGTTTGTTGACAAAGCTTCTTCAACCATCTCAGGTGTTGTTATACTGCCTAATTCAGACTTAAATAAATCTGCTTCAATTCCATTAGACTCTGCCATTTCAAACCATCTGTCTCCAAATGATCCAATAGAAAATATAGCTGCTCTTTTTTTAGTAAAACACTTAACTGCACCTTCCATCAATCCACTACCTGATGATGTGGACAACAAAATTTCGTTTTCTGTGTAAAACAGTTTCTTTAGTTTCTCACTTATATCTCTTTGTAATTTTGAAGCTTCTTTACTTCTGTGGCCTATCATTGGTGTTGACATTTTTTCTAGGACATCTTCTTTTACTTCTATAGGTCCTGGTATAAATAGTTTTTTGTGCATTGTAGCTGATACTTAATATCTGCATATTATCTTAAATTCATAGTTTTCTATTAGTTATAATCTATTTTATTAATATAATGATTCTAACCCAATAAGTTAAATTTCTGCTACTTGTCATCCTGAGAAATAGCTAATGAATTACATATATGCACTTTTGGGTAATAACTAAAACCATATAATAATTGCAATATAATAAGAATCAGATTTTCACCTACCTTTCATTTATATAAATTTATAATTTTTTTGCTTTGTATGCAATTTTAAATATTCTTAAAATTGGAAAATATTCTACAACTTAATTTTAATACCGTAGTTTCTCGAATTAAGATTTATTTATGACAAGCAAACCATATGCTATTTTTACAGCTATGTTCTTTTGTTTTTTACTAAATTTAAATACAAAAAAACTCTCATCTCTTTTTAGAGACGAGAGTTGCTCGCGGTACCACTCTAATTGTTAATAAAACCTCTTAGTAATTTATAACGCAATTATACGTCTTAGGTTATAATCATATGATTCTTGCCCTAAAAAACTCAGGAATGGATTCAATAACTTATTATATCGATTTGCACCTTCCATCGACTCTCTAAAATAATATAATTATTTACTGATTTCCTTCAACATTTTCATTTAATTTAAATATTAGATTTATTATATATAGTCAAAAACTTGTTGTCAATAATTATGTTTAATATTAATTTAAAATTTTTAATGTTTATACTTTAATAAATAGCTTTTTATAATAATTTACAAGGATCCTTCGTTTTGCTCAGGATTACAGACCAAAGTACTATTTTTTTAAGCTTTCAAGTTTAGGGAATAATATATTGTTTTCTAAATGAATGTGTTGAAAAATATCTGACTCCATTTCTTGAAGTTTAGCATATGTTAATATAAAAGTTTCACATACATCTTTTGGAATTTCATAATCATTTGTAACAACTCTTAATTGCTTTAATATGTCTCCTGCTCCAGTATGTTCATCTTTTAAATCATCTATAATCTTTATTGCTTTATTTAAATCAGCTTCATCTTTTGAGTTGATATATCTCTTAATAGCTGGATATTGGATAGTTTCTTCATTTGTTAA
>DIVM01000290.1 GCA_002435835.1 Firmicutes bacterium UBA6132 | reverse complement strand
ACTATAGTTCCATTATACAAGGTGACATAATGAAAATAGGAAATCCTAAAAAATCAAAACTTGGGTGGATTAGTGAAATTAGAAATGAGCATTTTGGATTAGTTTTTATAAAATTAATAAGTTTTTATTTATTGCTTAATATAATTTTTACTATTGTATATTTTAAATTTGAAGTATTAAAATTAGGCACAAGTTTTTTTGATTATATTTATTTTTCATTTGTAACTTCCATGTCAATTGGATATGGAGATTTTGTTCCAGTTAATCATATAGGTAAAATATTAGTAATATTTCATTCATGCTTTACAGCTACATATTTTGCTTTAATGGTGTCCATATTATCTATTAAAATGTTTTATCCAGGAAACTCTATAAAATTTTCAAATAAAATAATTTACAATTTAGATATGGACCTACTTATATTCAGAGTTATAAATACAAACAAAGAAGCTCTTATTAATCCTGAAGTAAGAATTAGTATTACAGAACATAATGTAGGATATGCCATCGCTGGAGTATTTCATATTCCTACAGATTTTGATATTACATATCTTGGAAAACATGATTTCTCATATTCTTTTAAAAATAGCTACAATAATATTAATGTAGTAGACGAAGCAAATAAAGCAATAAAACATAATGAAATGAAAAAAGCATTTGAAAGTAGATTTAGAATTATAATTTCTATTTCAGGAAGTTATGGATTAAATCATATAGCTATTTATAAAAAATATTATGCAGATGATATAGAATTTGGTAAATCATTTAAAGCCATAAATTATAATAAAAAAGGTTATGGTAAAAAAGGTGGATTAAATTATAGCAAATTAAATAATTTTTGGGATGATTTTGAAAATATAGAAAAGTAAAAATTTTAAAATGCTAATACAATGGACTCATCTCATTTCAATTGTTGACAAAATAGTTATAATAGTTATACAATAAAAGGAATAAATAAATTTAAATATAAATAAATTCGAAACATATTTTGAAAGGAACTACTATGGGAAGAACATTGAATTCAAGGGTTTTAGATATTGCAGTATCGGGAATCAGGCAAATATCTAATAAATCAGCTATGAGACCAGGTACAATTAATTTAACAGTTGGCGAGCCTGATTTTAAAACACCTGAGCATATTAAAAGCGCAGCTATAGAAGCAATAAATAACAATCTAACTAAATATACTGCAAATAATGGATTAATAGAATTAAGAAAAGAAATTGAATATTTTGTAAAAGACCGCTATAATCTTTCATACAATGCTGATAATGAAATTTTAGTTACAACAGGTGCAAGTCAAGCTATTGATGTTACACTTAGAACAATTCTGGTAGAAGGCGATGAAGTAATATTTTTTGCTCCTGTTTATACTGGTTATATTCCACTTGTAAAACTACAGGGAGCAGTTCCTATAATAATAGATACAAGCAAAAACGGATACAAACCGTCTGTAGAGTTGTTAAAAAAAGCTGTAAATGAAAAAACAAAAGCTGTTGTAATAATTAATCCATCCAATCCAACTGGCATTGTTTTAAATGAAGAAGAAGTAAAAAATCTTGCCGACTATTTAAAAACACAGGACCTGTATGTTATCAGTGATGAAATTTATAGTGAAATAACTTTTGAACAAAAACCTGTTTCCATTGCAACTTTTGAAGGAATGTATGATAAAACAATTGTAATAAATGGATTATCTAAATCTCATTCTATGACGGGTTGGAGGATAGGATTTATTCTTGCTCCTGAATTTATTCTAAGAGAGTTAGCAAAAGTTAATGCATACAATATAACATGCGCTCCTATTATAAGCCAATATGCAGCTATAGAAGCTATTAAATACGGAAGAAATGATTCTTCTGAAATGATTGAATCATATATGAATAGACGTGATTATGTATACAATCGCCTTGTAGATATGGGTTTAGAAGTAGAAAAGCCAATGGGCGCATTTTATATATTCCCAAAAATACCTGACACATACAAAGATTCTGAAGCATTTGCTTTTCAATTAATAGAAGAAGGCGGAGTAGCTGTGGTTCCAGGACAATATTTTTCGGAATTTGCTAATCGTAATATAAGAATAACTTATGCATATTCAATGGAATCATTAAAAGAAGCTCTTGATAGAATTGAAAAATTCTTAAAAAATGTAACTCCTTGGAAATAGGAAAAACAAAAGGAAATCATAGATAAATATATCTTAGATTTCCTTTTTTATTTATGATTATGATATGGTAATGTTTCAATTAAAATATAATTATAGCAACAATTATAGTTGCAACAAAACCTAAACTTACTGGGATAATATTTTTTCTAACAAGATCCCCAGGCTCAACTCCACATATTGCAGCAACAGGTATAACACCCCAAGGTATTATAGTTCCACCACCAACCCATATGGCAGATATTTGACCAAGAGCTGCAAGGCCTTCTTTGCTTATGCTTATAGCGCCAGAAAAAGTTTGAGCCAATGCACCAACAAGTGGAAGTCCTGAAAAACCTGAACCATCAAGTCCTGTAATTCCTCCAATGAGAGTTTGCATAATAACCACAGGAGCTTTTGAAAGAGGAGCTTTATCAGCAAGATATAATCCAATATCCGTTAGAAGTCCTGTTGCACCTGGACCTAATATTTCTTTAGCAGTTCCTTCACTACCAAGGAAAAAGAATGCACCAATAACTATTACAGGAGCAAATATTTTTATTCCAAATATAAATCCACCTCTAACATACTCAGTAACTTTTTCACAGCATTCTGTAGGATTATATAAAATCATGGCTATAAGGGTCATTATAATTACAGCAGTACCACCAACTAATGCAGTTGCATCTCCACCTTTAAGTTTAAATTTATACATTACAAATGCATCAAGTAAAAATGCTAATGGAGTAATTACAGCTATAAATGTTGTTCCAAAGGATGACTTTAAGGATTTTGGAGTTTCATCAATTGTAGCTGCTATTTCTGATAGAGTTATATCAGTATTTTTCAAGTCTTTTCTCATCATAAAAAATGCAGTTAATACTGTTACTGTACTCATTGTAATCCATAGCGGAATTATTGCGTTTACAACTGAACTTGCATTAGGTAAACCTGCTGCTTTAGCAGTTACTTCAGGTGCTCCTTGGATAAAAAAGTCTCCAGACAAAGCAATACCATGACCAAATAAATTCATTGCAGAAGCTGCCCATACTGCAGGTAAACCAGTTCTTATAGCAGCAGGGAGCATGATTGCACCAACTAAAGCGATAGCTGGGGAAGGCCAAATTATAAATGATACTGTCATCATAACAAAACCAAGAATCCAGAAAGCTGCATTTTTGTTTATCATGATTTTTTTTATAGGACTAAGCATTAATTCATCAGCACCTATATCTCCAAGAGCTTTTGACATAGCCACAACTAATGAGATTATAACAATAATTCCCAAAAATTCTTTGCCAGCAGCTATTATTGCATTAAATATTACTTGCACTGCTGTTAGAAGGTTGCCTGAAGATGCAAAACCTATTAAAAACAATCCTATAATGCAGGGTAAAACAGTATCCATTTTTAAAGACATTGTAATTATTATTACAAATACCATACCTATATAGATATAGTGAAGAATTCCAAGTTCCATAGTATTATCCTCAACTTAATTTTATAGCAAATATGTTTGTTAAACCACATTCTTCAACACGTTTTATTATTTCATTTTTGTCTTTTATATAAATTCCAAGTTCTTTCATTCTTTCAAAATAAACTGATCCAGAGAATGTATATTTCTTAGACATTCCATCTTTAGTTGCCATTTTTTCTTTAACATATGATATTGCATCACCTGTTAATAGGCAATCTGGCAATTGTAATAAGTCTTTTTGTAATGCATATCTAACACTGTTATGTCCTGCTAATGTTCCTGTTACAATAGCTTCTGTGTGGCCAACTAAAAGACCAGCTTTTTCTCCACAGCAGAAAAGATTTTCTACTCCTTCAACTTTTAATTTGTTATCCCTTGGAGCCATGGCAAAATATCTCATAGAATTTCCTTTTCCACCAGCATATGGATCTTCAAAACGTGCATATTCGAAGCCAGGTATTTTACTTAGAGTTTGTAAATTATAATAAGGTGTCATCAGCTTAGCATGGCCTGTATCTAAAAGTATTACATTGTCTTTAAATTCAGGAAGAGCATATTGTTGACAAGCTTTAACTCCAAGATGGTCTTCAATAAGTTCTTTAGGCAGTGGAATAACAGCTACTCCTTTTTCATTAAGTTCTTTTTGGATTTCTTCTGAAAGAGACTCTTTATAAAGTTTGCATGAACCGCTCATAGCTCCTATTGAACCATCAGCTTTTGTTCCCATGGATTCTTTTATACCTGCAAGCCCTGTAATACTTACTCTACCTCCGAAACTTGGACATCTTAATATGCACATTGCACATCCGTTTCCGTATTTAGTACAGTTATTTATAGGTCCTGCTGTACCAGTTGCATCGATA
>DIVM01000081.1 GCA_002435835.1 Firmicutes bacterium UBA6132 | reverse complement strand
ATTAATTACCTCCTACTCGATTTATAGGAAAGTACTTCTCTCCGCTTTAAGGTAGGTGCTTAGGTCAATCATAAGGTTTATAAAAGTCTTGTGTATATTAATACATATGTCCTATGAGAAATAATGATGAAATAATTGTTTGTAATATTTAATATTTATAAGTTTAATAAAGTATTATGTAATGAAATTATAAAATTTTATAAATAAAATTATACAAAATAAATTAAAAAAATAATTAAGAGGCTAATTGTATTAACAAGTATTTGCTGTTAATAAATTGTTTAAAAAATTGGCTGTGGAAAATATATTATTTATGAAAATAATGTTTAAAAATTTTTTTTTATAATAATGAAACTTTTGCTTGCATATATAATAGTATGGATATATAATAATGCAATAATCCGGAATATTATACACGAACTTAAATGGGCATAAATATTTCTATTATTAAATTAATTTACATGATTTGGAGTGATTAGATGATTAAAGCAGGAATAATCGGTTCAACTGGATATGCGGGAAGTGAATTAATAAGACTTCTTATGGGTCATAAAAAAGTTGAAATAAAATGGTATGGATCAAAGAGTTATAAGGACATGAAATATTATAAGGTATACCAAAATTTTTTTCATTTCACAGATGACAATTGTCTTGATGACAATTTAGATAGATTAGCTGAGTTAGTTGATGTAATTTTTACTGCAACACCACAAGGTTTTTGTTCATCTTTATTAAATGATGAAATTTTATCTAAAGTAAAAGTTATTGATTTAAGTGCTGATTTTAGAATTAAGGATATAAACACATATGAAGAGTGGTATAAATTAGAGCATAAAAGTCCTCAGCTTATTAAAGAAGCTGTTTATGGATTATGTGAAATTAACAGAAGTGAAATAAAAAATTCAAATTTAATTGCTAATCCAGGATGTTATCCAACATGTACAATTTTATCACTTTATCCTCTAATTAAAGAAGGGATAATTGATGTAAATAATATAATTGTTGATGCAAAATCTGGAACTTCTGGTGCTGGCAGATCAGTTAAAACCGATAATTTGTTTTGTGAAATAAATGAGAACATAAAAGCTTACGGTATAACTAGTCATAGGCATACACCTGAAATTGAAGAACAATTTTCGTATGCTGCAGGACAAAATTTAAAAATTAGTTTTACACCTCATTTAATACCAATGAACAGAGGTATTTTAACTACATCATATGCATCTTTAAATAATGAAACCTCCTATGAGGATATAAAGAATATTTATGAAAAATATTATAAAAACGAAAAGTTTATAAGGGTATTGGATGAGGATGTATTTCCTCAAACAAAATGGGTTGAAGGTAGTAATTTTGTAGATATCAATTTTAAAATAGATTATAGAACTAATAGAATTATTATTATAGGCGCCATGGATAATTTGGTCAAAGGTGCAGCTGGGCAGGCAATTCAAAATATGAATATTATGTTTGGATTAGAAGAGCATGAAGGTTTATACAATGTTCCTATGTTCCCATAATCTAAGCAAAAAAACTTATTAATACAAGGAGAGATCGGTTATGAAACAAATAGAAGGCGGCGTTACTGCTGCAAAAGGATATAAAGCTGCAGGAGTTTTTGCAGGTATTAGAAGAAAAAAAAATGATATGGCTATGATATACAGTGAAGTTCCATGCAAAGTTGCTGGAACATTTACTACAAATATAATTAAAGCAGCACCTGTGAAATGGGATATGAAAGTAGTTAAAGAATCTTCATTTGTTCAAGCTGTTGTAGTTAATAGCGGTGTTGCAAATGCATGTACGGGTAAACAAGGCCTTATTTATTGTGAAGATATGGCTTCCACTGCAGGAGAATGTTTAGGAATACCTAAAGATGCAGTTTTAGTGGCTTCAACTGGAGTAATTGGAAAACAAATACCTATGGATAAAATTAATGTTGGAATTCATGACCTTGTTCCAAATTTAGGAGATTCATTAGAGCATGGAATACTTGCAGCGGAAGCTATAATGACGACGGATACTAAGAAAAAAGAAATTGCTTTAAAAATAGAGCTTGGTGGGAAAGAAGTAACTATTGGAGCAATGGGTAAAGGCTCTGGAATGATCCATCCAAATATGTGCACAATGCTCAGTTTTATAGCTACAGATGCTGCTATTTCAAAAGAATTACTACAAGAAGCGCTTAGTAAGGATGTTGATATAACTTATAATATGATATCTGTTGATGGTGATACTTCAACTAATGATACAGTTATACTTCTTGCAAATGGATTAGCTGAAAATGCAGAAATTACAGAGAAAAATGAAGATTATTATAAATTTTCAGAAGCATTAAATTTTATAAACACATATTTAGCAAAGAGGATTGCAGAAGATGGTGAAGGTGCTACATCATTATTTGAAGTGAAAGTTATAAATGCAGAAACAGAAGATCAGGCAAAAACACTTAGTAAATCCATTATTGCATCAAATTTAACCAAAACAGCAATTTTTGGAAATGATTTAAATTGGGGAAGGATACTTTGTGCAATGGGATATTCTGGTGCACAGTTTAATCCAGATAAAGTAGATTTGTATTTTGAAAGTATTATAGGAAAAATTCAGCTAATAGAAAATGGTGTTGGTCTTGATTATGATAAAGAAACTGCAACTAAAATAATATCACAACCTGAAGTTACAGCAATAGCTGATATAAAAATGGGAGAAGCAAAAGCAACAGCATGGGGATGCGATTTGACATATGATTATGTTAGAATCAACGCATCATATTGCTCATAACTCTAATTGTAAAATATTTAAATGAAGGGAAAATGAAGATGGACATAGAATTATTGCTTAAAGAATCAAAAATTATGTTAGATGAGTTTCCTAACATAAATATAAACTCAGACAAAATTATAGTTGTAAAATATGGCGGCAGCACTATGACATGTGATAGTCTAAAAAAAAGTTTCATTAATGATTTAACTTTATTAAAAAAAATGGGATTTAAAATTATAGTTGTTCATGGTGGTGGAAAAGACATAAACAAATGGCTTGAAAAAATTGGAATGCAAAGTAAATTTGTAAATGGGCTTAGAGTTACAGATGAGCATACTATTGAAATAGTTGAAATGGTATTATCAAAAGTAAACAAAGAAATAGTTCAAATTATGGAAAGCATAGGTGTGAAAGCAGTAGGAATGAGCGGTAAAGATGGCGGAACTTTTAAAGTTAAAAAGAAATATGCTGATGGTTTAGATATTGGATATGTAGGTGAAATTATAAATGTTGATACTACATTAATAAATACATTGCTTGACAATGACTTTACCCCTGTTATTAGCCCCATTGGAATGAATGAAGAATTTAAAACTTTTAATATTAATGCTGACGATGCAGCATGTGCTGTGGCTACAGCTGTAAATGCTGATAATCTTGTTTTTATGACAGATATTGATGGTGTATGCCAAGATCCAAAAGATTCATCAACTCTCATACCTGAGTTAACTGTAGTTAAAGCAAAAGAATTATTAGACAGTGGAAAAGCGTCGGGAGGAATGCTTCCGAAATTAATGAATTGCATAGATGCAGTTGAACATGGAGTATCCCGTGTTCATATTTTAGATGGTAGAATTCAACATTCATTGCTTTTAGAATTTTTTACAAATAAAAAAATCGGAACTATGATATTAAACTAATGGGGGAGTTATAATGAATAAATTAAAATATATTGAAGAAGCAGAAATGGCCATACTTAACACTTATAAAAGACATCAAATAATTTTAGATAAAGGTGATGGCGTTTATTTATACGATACAGATGGCAAAAAATATTTGGACTTTGCAGCTGGAATAGCGGTATTTGCTTTAGGATATAACAATAAAGAATTCAATGATGCTTTAAAAAGTCAAATAGATAAATTAATTCATACATCTAATTATTATTATAATATACCTGCTATTGAAGCAGCAAAAAAAGTAACTTCAGTATCAAATATGGATAAAGTTTTTTTCACAAATAGTGGTACAGAAGCTATTGAAGGAGCTATTAAGTTAGCTAAAAAATATGCTTTTATTAATAAAGGTGTAGACTGTTATGAAATAATTTCAATGAACAATTCTTTTCATGGAAGAACATTAGGTGCATTGTCAGTAACAGGTAATGAAGAATATCAAAAACCATTTAAGCCGCTTATTAAAGGTGTTAAGTTTGCAGAGCTAAATGACTTACAAAGTGTAATTTCTCAAATAAGCGATAAAACATGTGCTATAATATTAGAGCCTGTACAAGGTGAAGGTGGGATTTATCCTGCAGATAGCGAGTTCTTAGAAGGTGTAAAATTCATATGTGAGCAAAAAGACATTGTATTAATATTTGATGAAATACAATGTGGAATGGGAAGAACTGGTTCCATGTTTGCATTCCAACAATATGGAGTAAAGCCAGATATTTTAACTACTGCTAAGGCATTAGGATGCGGAGTTCCTGTAGGAGCATTTCTTGCAAATGAAAAAGTAGGTTCGGCCATGGTAGCAGGTGACCATGGAACAACTTATGGAGGAAATCCGTTAGTATGTGCGGCAGTTAGTAAAGTATTTGATTTATTTGAATCTAATGAGATAATTAAAAATGTAAATGAAATTACACCATACCTTGAAAAAGAATTGGATAAGCTTATAAATGAATATGATTTTATTGAAAGTAGACGAGGAAAAGGTCTAATGCAAGGTTTAGTATTTTCTATTCCTGTTAAGGACATAGTTGAAAAAGCATTGGATAATGGACTTATTATAATTTCTGCAGGTAAAGATGTTATTAGACTTGTTCCTCCACTTATTATAACAAAAGAAAATGTTGATGAAATGATAATTAAATTTAAAGAAGTTTTAAGTTGTATATAAACTTTGATTAGAAAACTAAATTAAAAGTATTTATAGTTTAATAAAATATTAAGCATAAAATTCAGCAGTTCATACTGCTGAATTTTATTAAGTTTATCTATTTAATTCGTTGTTTAATATTGAATTAACAAATGCAAGTTAATTATTTATTGTTGTATAAAATTTACAAAATGATATAATAATTAACTAGTAATCATAATAGAAAATTTGTTTTTACATAAAATATATAAGGCGGTAAAACTTATGGAAAATCTTATAAAAGGTATATTAAATTTTAGAGAAGGGGATTTCGATGCCCATAAAGAACTCTTTAAAGAATTAAAAGAAGAACAAAAACCACATACATTGTTTATAAGCTGTTCTGATTCAAGAGTGGATCCAAATATGATAACAGGTTCTTTACCTGGTGAATTGTTTATTATTAGAAATATTGCAAATATAGTACCACCATTTAGAGATACTCATGATTATGTTGCTACAACTTCAGCTATTGAATATGCTGTCTTAAGTTTAAATGTAGAAAATATTATTGTATGTGGGCATTCTAATTGTGGTGGATGTGCTGCATGTTTAAAACCAGAAGAATTTTTAGAAGAATTGCCGCACACTAAAAAATGGCTTGAATTAAGCCATCCAGTTAGGGACCGTGTACTTAGAGATATTAGCGAAAATGAGTATGAAAAAAGAGAATGGTTAATGGAACAGGCAAATGTAGTTGAACAGATTAAGCATTTATTATCTTATCCGTATATTAGAGAAAGAGTAAAAAGTGGAAAAATGAAAATAAGCGGATGGCATTATATTATAGAAACTGGAGAAATATTTATATATGATAAAGATAAAGGAGAATTTAAACTCGCAAACTAAAAAATATATTAGTAACAAATGCAGGATATTCCAATTTTAATAAAAAATGTGCAGAAAATTTTTCTGCACATTTTTATTAGTTTATTTAGCTTGGTACATACCTTTACTTTCCATATACTTATAAATTGATTCTCCGT
>DIVM01000306.1 GCA_002435835.1 Firmicutes bacterium UBA6132 | reverse complement strand
ACTCTTGGGAGTATCAATATTCATTAGCACATCACCGGTCAGAGTCTCTGCTCCCGTAGAAACAGGCGAACCTGTGCTTCCTGTTATTCCCGAACTATTTACATAAGCATGAACACCATTGGCAATTCCCTGTGCTATCCTATTCTGAAAATCGTCAGTATTAAGTAATGCTGCTTCTTCAGGATTTGAAAGAAAACCACATTCAATAAGAGCAGAGGTCATTGTTGTATATTTGACAATTTTAAAATCAGAAGATCTTACCACTCTGCTTGGCCTTCCTGTTGCTGAAACAACCGCGTTATGAATAGAAGTAGAAAACTGGCTTGAGCCTGCACCTCCATTTGTACTCCAATAAGTTTCAACTCCCTGGGCAGCAGTATTTATAGAAGAATTGCAATGAATAGAAACCAGAAGATTTGCTCCGCTTGCATTTGCAGTCTTTATAACATCATCAAGGCTCATGCCACTATCGTTGGTTCTCCTCATGATAACGCTATATCCTGCCCCTTCAAGGGCTGCTTTGGCTTTTAACGCAATAGCAAGATTTATATTTTTTTCCACATAACCATTTTGTATACATCCCGGATCTGAGCCTCCATGCCCCGGATCAATAAAAACTGATATTGTTCCAGCATTTAATTCTTTAATTCCAAAATTGGCAAATAAAATTGTAAATATGAAAATAAAAATAATAGTTAGTATCCCAAATTTCATTATCTTTTTATCAACTCTATCTAGGGAATAAGAACTACTTTTGTTTCTGATATTTGCTAATATTTTCCTAAATTCCATAATTATTTCCTTTTTTATAATTTTTAAAAATTTAAATGCCTCATAAAATATATTTTAAAAATTTAATTATTTTTTTTGATAAGACTTTCATCTCTGTAAAAAGGTCCACTTAAATCCATCTGCCCGAAAGTATCAGCTTTCTTGCCATCAAAACGAAAGGTTACGGTATTTATTTCAGGAAATTCAGTCATAGTATTTACTATTGAATATATAAGCAGGATATCAACGGAATGGCTTTGAAATCTATCATCAATAAAACTTTGCGAAAGATCTATATCTATATTTGCATCTTCCTTAGTAATTTTATTTACTTTTGCAGTATCGGGGATCAGTTTTATGAGCCCTGGAGTAATTGGCGGTTTCATAAGCTCTATAAAAGCTTCAAAATATTTATGGGAACCTTTTATCATCCTTTCTTCACCTACAAGATAAATTGCTTCTGCACCTGCATAATAAACTCTTATTGTCATGCCTTCTTTTGTTGTAGAAGTCTGTATTTCTGTAGTGCTTGTAGTAGAGGTAGAAGTATCAGATTCCTCATTTCCATTATCTTCAGTAGATGATGTTAATTCTTCATCATTTATATCACTTTCTGAATTACTTGTTTCGGACCCGTCCTGGGATTCTTTTACAGAAGATTCAGTACTTCCTTCTACATCTATTTTGGTTGTTGGTGAAGATGTGAACATGCTACAAGATGTAGCAAAAATGAGTAAGAATGAAAGAATACACAATAGTATTACAATTTTAAAGAAATTATTAGTCTTTAAAGTAAAGAAAGAAGTTTTCTCAAACTTTTTTATATTCATTTTTATTATATTACTTCTATAATAAAGCTATGATATTACTTTTTTATTACTACAAACAAAAACTACGTTGAAACAAATTATAATTTTTAATCATAAAAGAAATAATTTTTTATATAATTGCATAAATAATTAAATATGTCAACAAAGGCAAATAAAATTTATTTATAAATTATTTAATAAAAACATTAAATGTTTTGGATATTTTTAAGAATACTTCTTAAAATAACCAGAATATGTGAACTTGAAAAAATAAAAAATTTAAAATTAACTGATCACCTAATAAGCACCCTTCCTAAAAATAACTGCAGGAATTGTCTTTAAAATAATTATCAAATCCATCCCTATCGACCAGTTCTGGATATAATAAAGGTCAAGACGTGTCATTTCTTCAAAATTCAAATCGCTTCTTCCGCTTATTTGCCATAAGCCGGTAATTCCCTGCTTAACATCAAGCCTTTTTAACTGCCATTCCGCATATTCTTCCACCTCTGCAGGTATAGGAGGCCTTGGTCCGACGATACTTAATTCACCCCTTAGAACATTTATTATCTGAGGAACCTCATCTATTGAAAATTTCCTTAAAAACCTGCCGACTCTGGTAACCCTAGGATCATTTTTCATTTTAAACAACGGACCCGAGGCTTCATTGAATTTTTTTAATTCCTCAAGCCTTTTATCCGCATCAACATACATTGTCCTGAATTTATAAATATAAAACTCTTTGCATTTCTTTGTATAACGTTTTTGTTTGTAAAAAATTGGACCCTTTGAATCAATTTTTATAAATAAACCCACAACAAGATAAATAGGTATAAAAAGTATAAAAAATATAATTCCCAGAAAATAGTCAATAAAATTTTTTAAGAACAGATTAAACCCGAAAAAACCGATATTTGCTACCTGCATCAAGGGAATACCACTTATTTCCCTTACTGCCAGCCTTTTAATTGAAAACTCAAAAAACCCAGGGAAAAGCATTATTGATAAATCTAATCCTTTTAATTTCTCAATAATGTCAAGCACCTCAAAATATTTATATTCCAGTCCAGATATTATAACTCTTTGTATATTGTTCTTAAGAACTACTCCTTTGATATCTTCGGCATAGCCAAGTATATTGAACGACTTTGCATAATCATGGTGTTTTTCAATCCTGTCTTTATGATCTATATAACCGGCTATCTTATATCCCCAGAAAGACCTTCTTTCAAATGTATCTTCTATTCTCTTTCCATTTTCACCGATTCCTACGATAGCAGTTTTCCCGTTAATACCTATCTTATTTAATATCAGCTGGGTAAAGTATTCTATCAATAGCCTGCTAATAAGAACCGATATTATACTGAAAACTATCAATAGCAATAACCATATCCTTGAAAAGGTATATCTGTTAAACAGAGTTCCCATTAAGATAATAATTACTATATTTATTACTAAGGATCTTACAATCCTGTATGCATAGTTTGAACCTCTGTAAATATTATCCCAGTTATATAATTTTGAAATTAGGAAAATGAACACTGCAAGTAAAATGAATATTATTGAATAAAGAACATATTTTTCATCTAATGTAAAAGATAATTCATTTTCACCGAATAGTCTTGTATAAAACCTCAGATAATATGCATAATAAAAACTGAAACCCAGAAAAACAACGTCGTTTACAAAAAGAAATATCCCGTATATTATTTTCTTTTTTAATCTTGAGAATTCTTTTGCTATTTTTAGATTTTCACCTATTCCGAAATAATAATTGCTTACATCACCTTTTTTTTCTTTAAGCTTTTCTCTTGAGATAACTGCAATGATTCCTCTTATTGTAACTATAAACAAAACGCTAAAGGAAAAGAAAAGCGCAAACCAGATTCTTGAAAACAAAAAATCAACAAATATAATCCAGAAAATAACAAACAGCAATGAAGCAACAATTACTGAAATAAGTATCCTGAAATAATATGTTGGTCTTAAATAAATCCTGTTCGGCCTGTAAAGACCGAATAAAGCTATTATTACCAGTGCTCCGGCTATGAAGATTATTACTGAAGCCAGATAGGTTTTATTAATAGTATTGGCAAAAAGAATATCGCTGAATATCTTTGTATAAAATCTAAGGTAATAAGATAAAACAGCGGCAGCAGAAAGAGCAAATATGTCTGCAAAAATGAGAATAAGCGTATAAAGGAAAATATGCTTTTTTTCAAAAAGATAATAGTCTAGATATTTATTAATCATATAAGGGTATACTTTTATATTTTATTAATCAGGTTTAAATTATATTACCTTTTAATGAAAAAGTTACAATACTCAATAATTAATTTCACTCTTTAAATCAATCTTTAAACTCTATTGCTCCTATCATTACTCCTAGTCTTCTTTCGTCATCGCTAATGCCCGATTCACTGGGACTCCAGTCTCTTGAGCACATCAGAGTCGCGTTAAATCTTCCCATATCATTTTGTGGGAGTTTAATAGTTATTTTATGCCATTTCATATCATTTAATCTGATCTCGGTTATCAAATTGTAATCTATATAAATCTTTACATATAAAGGATTTTCATAAATATCAGGATTTAAAGCTTTAATCGGAATGGAAAATCTCTTACCTTCTTTCTTATAATTAACATGTGCCTCTTTCATAGTCCATCTAGGGCTATCTTCACCATAACCCTCTTCCGCATATAATCCGAAATTATTATTAACACCTACATCACTCCATCCACAGATATTTTCTTTTATGTAAAGAGACAGATTTGTAGAAGATGCTTCAGTAAATTTATAAGTAAAAGCAGAAATGATTAAAATAACACATATTGCCTGTATTATTTTCTGTTTTCTTCCAAATAAATATTTACTTAAAATATCTCTATTAATATAAACTAAATTGACATAAATATTTTTCCTTACAATTAAAAATGAATTATCGTTTATTCTTATAAAGCTTAGAATAAGTCCGATTATAAGATAAAAAGCAATCTGGACCTCTGCAAAATTGGTATGCGGGCCAAAAATAAGTATCAGTATCATCGATAAAAAAGACAAAAACAACGCCAGAATAAGATAATTCTTTCTGTTATCAGCACTGATTTTTCTTCTGTTTCTTTTAATATAAATGGCATATCTGACTATTATGATTGCAAAAAAAGCAATTATTAAAATCAAACCTGTAAAGCCAAATTCCGCAAATACCTGAAGATAATAATTCCCGGCATAATCCTCATTCTGAAATCCTCTGTTATAGCGATAATTATAATCAGGAAGTTCCAGTATATAGCTTCCAATACCTACTCCGCTGAAAGGATAGTCCCTTCCCATCTGATAAGCCCTTTCCCAATATATGTATCTATAATTAGATACGGATTTTAGCGCTTCTGTCAGACCATCCTTCTCTAGATGCAATTTAAAAGTACTGAAAGTATCCATTGTCCTTGCAACAACTCCGTTTTTAAGAATTTTATTTCTGGAACTG
>DIVM01000256.1 GCA_002435835.1 Firmicutes bacterium UBA6132 | reverse complement strand
CAATGACATCAGAAGTATCAAGGATATGATACAAGAGCCGATTAACACCATGGAAAAATATATTTCGGTAGATATAAAAACAAGCGATAACAGAACAATCACATTCTTTAAGAATGGTCAGTCGCTTATCGATGGAAATGAAGCGGGCGGGTTACAATCTTATTTTTAGGAGCACTCCCTCCGGCGTGGTGAAGATTTCATGCGGGCGAACGAGTGGAGAAAAGAAGAAAATTCCAATTTGTAGTGTAACTAATGCACATAATTCAAATTTTGCGTCGCAACGGTAAATAACAGTGACATAATAATAAATCTCTGAATGGATGTGAACTTATATGAGAAACAAACGAGGTATTTGCTCAGTGCATTAAAGATAGCAGTGCACTGAGTAGACAAAATATAAAGTTATTGCACCATTTTCAAATTAATTATTAAGTGAGGAGCGATATATGAACAAAAATGAACTATTAGAAATTTGCAAATCAGAGGAAAAGATGTATTTTCGAGGCTGGGACTTTTCATATCTTGAAAAAAGATGGAATTTTGAAGAATTGCCTTGGGATTATAAGAAGATTGTATTGGAGTATTTAAAGCCGAATCAAAAATTGTTGGATATGGGAACTGGCGGAGGAGAATTTCTATTATCATTGAATCATCCATACAACTTGACATCAGTGACAGAAGCTTGGGAGCCTAATGTGGCGTTATGCAGGGAAGAGTTAGAACCGTTAGGAATTTGTGTAAAACAAATATTTGATGATAGTGAAATGCCATATGATGATAATAGCTTTGATATTGTTATCAATCGACACGAAGCTTATGATGTTGATGAAGTGAAAAGAATATTAAAACCAAACGGTATATTTATTTCACAACAAGTAGGTTGTAAGAATAATAGAAAATTATCTGAAATGTTAAACTCAGACTTTAAATCACAATTTCCTAAATTAGATTTAGCTCATGAACTGATTAAATGGAAAAATAGTAATTTTGATGTGTTGTTAGCAGAGGAATATTATCCATATGTTCATTTCTATGATATTGGAGCAATTGTATATTATGCAAAAATTATAGAATGGGAATTTCCTGATTTTTCGGTGGACACATGTATTAACCAATTATATAAAATTCAAGAAGAAATCGAACGTAACGGATATGCAGGGAGCTTGGAGCATAGATTTATTCTTACATTAAGAAATAAAAAGTAGACTTATAAAATATGTCGTATCTTTCAAATATTGTGTCATAACAGTAAATATATTGTGTAATAAAGATTATTTTTTAATATTTCATAAATAAGAATTTGTTGGTAGAGGGGATGGTAAAGCTATGAAAATAAGTAATAAGACTCTTTGGAAAGTACCGTTATTTTGTATCCTTGCAGGTGTGATTGCTTTTAATACTGTAGTTTATCTGATTGGTCGATTTATGATTGTTACGCTTCCAGATGGGACAATTACATCAGATAGTACACGAATGCTTATAGGCTATGGAGCCATATTTATTGTGACAGTTATAGTCGGTGGTATGGTTTTTTTTCGGAACATGACTCGAAAAGAAATTTTCTTTTCCGCATCAATTGTTGTAGCTATTGGCTTAATAATGAATGTACTTCAATGGGCATTTAACCTCACAACTGGTACGGTAGCTGTCTTTTTCATTTATGCTTCTCGAATTTTTGAGTGGAGTAGTATTGTACCTCTGTTATTGTATCGTGTGAATGAAAATCTTTGGATTGGTGCATTTATTGGTAGCTTAACACCGTATTTGTTTATCTTATTTGGCAAAAAAGAGTAAGTATAAATTCCTATTTTCAATTGAGTAAATGAGCATAACATAAAGTAAGTTAATTTGCATTCTTCAAATATAGCGACACAGTATTTATGGTCATGTAATTAGTTATCAAAAGGTTGAAAGATTAAATGGACATGATGCTATAGATGCCACAGAAATGCAATGTAACTAAATAAAAATATAGGAGGCATAAATTGGCATTCTATAAAAAATCAATACCATTAGTTGTTGTTTTATTAATTTGTTCTTTTGTATTAGGAGGATGTAAAGAAAGCAATCCTGAAATTACAACATCTATTACATTAAGCAATATTACAGAAGATGAGTATAACCAAATTACTGATTCAAATAAACCAAAAGGTGCTACTATTAATGATTTAAAGAAATTATATGTAGATGCTAAAATAACTAATTCAAAAAAGGCATCAGAAAGAGTAATAGTTATACCAGACATATATATTATTGATAGGATAGGCTAAGAACAACAAGCGAATTTTGCGTTGCATCAGTTGAATTAGAATAAGTGATTATTTTTTAATTTATAATATTTATATATTACGTCTAAACAGTAATAAGAGAACGTTTTAATTGGCTGCTGTATTGAATTAGCGAACAAAGAAAAAGTACTGTAGTTTAACGGAAGGAATGATATTTATTATGAGCAAAAAATGGATAGCAATAGTTGGTAGCCCACGAAAAGGGAAAAATACAGATTTGTTAGTGGACTATATAATTCAAGGATTAAAAGAGAAAAATATTAAGGTAGATAAATATATATTAGACAGTAGCAATATTTCAACATGTTCAGGTTGTGAATATTGTAAAAAGACAGGCAAATGTATTATTCAGGATGATATTACCCAAATTATCGACTATATGAAAATTGCAGATGGATATATACTTGCTTCACCATCATATAATTACAACGTAACTGCTCAAATGAAAGCTTTGTTAGATAGAACTTTTTGCTTAAATAATTACAGTAATGGTTGGAAAAGTCGTCTTGCACCAAATAAAAAAGCAATAATTGTAGGTGTTTGTAAAGGTAAAACTAAAGAGTCAATGGGATATACTGTAGAATGCATGAGCAAATCCCTATCAGAACTTGGTATAAAAATTATTGATACAATAGAGTATTATGATACAAAGAAGTTACCAATAGCCAATAATAATAGAATTGAAGTAGATTTAGTTAAAATAATAAATTTATATGATGAAATAGAAATATAGTTAATTAATAAAATATACACTAAGTATTATTGTACTCATTAAAATTGGAGAGAGAATATATGGAAATTGTGTTGGAGAAAGCTTTATTTGAGGACGTTTCAGAAATAAACAAAGTTCAAAAAATTGCTTTTAAGGAATCATTCAATAATTATCGGTTTTGCCCGGCATATGAAACAACTAATGAGAAAATGCTTACTAATTTTGAAAAATCAGACGTTTATAAAATACTTTGGTTGAGAAATATTATGCAGATGCTTTGATATGGACATTGCTAACCCCAGAGAAAGAAATAAGAAATCGTCGACTTTATGAAAAACTAAAATATAGACAAATTGGAAAATAGGTTGTCAATGAATATTTAACGTTAATCCGTTATAAAAAAGAGTTATGTTAATTCGCATTATTTAAATATTGTAATTAAATGGTTCGTAAAGTAATCTGATATTGTATACCTCGAAAGATACTGGATGCAAATCTAAAAAAATCTTCTATAATAAAAAAGCAAATGGGGGACGAAAATGAGCAATAAAGTTAAAGGTGGAGCTTCAATAGTACTAATGTCGATTCTTTTTTATATGATGATTACAACTAAATATACTCATGCATTGGGTGATTATATATTAGAGTTTGTAGGATTGAGATCATGGACTGGTGATTACAGAGGTTTTCATTTGGCAATAATTTATTTTGGAATTCCGTTTATTATAAGTTTATTTGTAGTAGAAAAATATGCTATAGACCGATTGAATATGCGAAGAAAAAGTGTCTTTTTAATTTTTATTGTTTTAATGACCGTGTTTAATTTTACTACAGGCGCTATTGTAATAAATATAAAGAAAAATTCTCCAGACCTATTAGCCATTGGATTAAATTCACAAAATAGTTTTATGGATTATAAAACTAAAAATAATGAATTTATTGAATTTAAAGCGGAATTTGAATTAACTAATTACAGCAATGAAAAAAGGGCATTTTACATTAGTATGGATAGCCCAATTGATGATGGGATTAAAGATATAAGTTTTTTTACATTTGATGGGAAAAGAGCAATATTTCAGTTAAATGGCAATGAAACTAAATTATTTTCATTAAATTCAAATGAGTATAAGGTAAACAGTGGAAAAATAATTAAGGATATAACTTCATTTGGATATGTTGACGAAGTCATACTGACGGATGATGAAGGTCATAAGGTTAGATTAAACAGCAATAATGGTTTTCTTGCAGAATTGAGCAGATAGGGGGTTATGGAGGTATTTATGGATAAAGGAATGAAGGCAATAGTTGTTCTAATAATTTTTAGTATCGTGCTTAATTTTTTCATATATACAAGACTTCAGGAAACTGAAAATGAAGTAAAAAACTTGCGTAATAATATGTCAGCAAGTTATGAAAATATTAATAATTCTATTTCTACAATAGACAAACATGTAAGTAGTCGATTAGATGAATTTTTAAATGATAATAGTTGGGTTATAAATGAGGAATTCATAATAGATTACGAAAAAACTACAAACCAAGAAGTACATTTAGATATTCAGTGGTCATTTAATGAAATAGAAGAGAGTGCTAAGGTGTACTTGGTATACAGTGATGAAAGCAGTAAATATGTGAAGGAAGAAGCAATTAAACAAGATAACGGTATGTATAAA
>DIVM01000238.1 GCA_002435835.1 Firmicutes bacterium UBA6132 | reverse complement strand
CTGGCATAAAGGATATATTATTGCCAAATCCGATCAGATTTATGCATAATAATTGGGAAATGGGTAACAATATAGAATATAAAGGGCTTGCAGAGTAATATTCTGTAAACCCAATGCAACTCAAACTATTTGCCAAAGTGGCGTTGACATAAAACGCCATACACAAGATTATTTACATTACCTTTTCCATTTCTACAAATAACTTTTCATGCACTTTTTACTTCTAGTTTTACTTCGCTTGCTTTTACTTCAATCTCTTCAACTAATTTTAGTAAATCAGCAACATCTTTTCTTTCAAGTTCTGGTAAATCACCTTGTTCGTGAGTTCCTTTATTCAAAAGGTTCCATGGATACTTTTCTTTTAGCTCTTTTAACTTTGTTTGTAATTCTCCTGACCCTGAAATAGCTTGTAGTTCTTTTATTAAAGCATCAACTACTGAAGATAAATCAGGTCGACTCCCCGGACTTCTCATTTTGACAGTTAAATTAATATTTAATTTACGGCCCAGTTTATTCCATAATTGCTCTGATATACTTTCTATTGCTTGCCGGCAACGGGATGCAACATCTTTTCGATCATCTTCTGCTAATGATTTTTTTGCTAGTAATAAATAATGTTTAGTATTTCCAATAGATATTTTTATACCGCGTTCTCCAATGTTTTCTTGCGGTACAAATCGATAACCTTTCACTTCTCTATCGGCAGTAGATACCCCAAGTTTATGTTCAAGCTTCGTTATAAAAATCTCTCCATGACAAGTTATAATATGTTGCCTATCTTTAAGATCAGAATTCCTGAGCAATAGCTCTGCGATTCCATCCCGATGTTCATCATCAATTGCATTTACAATGTCATCATAAATAATAAAGCCCAAATCTTCGCTAATTACTTTTGAAAGTAATAAAGATAAACCTAAAATTTTTATATGTCCTTCACTGAGAATACATAACGCATCATGAATACGTGTATCTCCATGAAATTGTATAATGATTTTTTCGCCAGCTGCTGTGGGTAGCTTTAAACGCTCTATTTTCTCAAATTCTGGATCATGTTCATTTATGATATTGTAAAAATCTCTTGCTCTATCCGAAAGACCTGCTGCTAACTTTGAAGGGAGAGCATCTCTATACTCTTTTAGCTTACCAATAAGTAAATTATAGGATTTTACATATTCTTTATTAAGATCAATCTCTTTTTTTATTTCATTAATTTCATTAATTTTCTCTTCATTTTTCATTTCAAAATTAGAAATCGAACCTTGAAGCTCTGCTTTTTCCTTGTTTAACGTTACTTTTTGGGCAATGAATTCATCAAGTCTTTGCTTAAAATTTTGATTTTTTAATAAATCCTTTTCGATTTTTTCTTTTTCATCCCGTCTATTTTGCAAAACAATATTATATGTCTTAATATCATTTAAAAGCTGAATATTCCCATTAATCTCCTTTTCAACCTGGTGTATTTCATTTGTAAACATACTTTTCCATTCACTGATAGATGAAATACCAGTATATTCAAATTCCGTAAACATTGAAAATTTAGTTTCTTTATTACTAATTAAGTCTTTTATTTCATTTAGGTTTTTAACAAAAGAATTTGCTTTCCTGATTTCTTTTCCCATCAAAATAGCAGTTTTTTCTATTTCTTGTTGTAACTTAGTAAGGTACCCTAATTTGCTGAGTTCGGATACTGCATTTGAAAATGGATTAATAACTACTCTATCAATTGGAGTCTTACAAGCAGGACAAATTGATAGAGTATTGGATGCATTTTTAGCTATTGAATCAATTGCAATATATAAATCTTTATAACTTACTTCAGACGAATATTTATTTAGTTCTGCTATATATGAGTTTAGATTAGTCATATTTGTTTGTTGTAATAATAAGCACTTTTTAAGACTTTCAAAGAATGATTCATCTTTATTATCAGGTACTATTTCAGCTTTTTTTTCTTGAAGAGAGTTTATTATGCCTTTTGTTCCATCTTCTCCAATCAAATATAACTTTAATTCATCAATTGTTTTAATCTCTTCTTTGGCAACTTCATTTATTAAAGTAGCGACATCAATGTCCTGCTTTTTTAAGACCTCAATAATCTCTGTTATTCTATTCTTTGACAACTCTATTTTTTGACTTTCTAAATTAAAATCTATTTCTTTTTGATTTACTAACGTCAAATATTTCTCATTAAAGTTCTCCGTAAAATTATTCACAAATTCATTGAAATCATCAAGGCCAAATAGTGTTGCTATACGATCTTGTTGATTTTTCGCTGTATTAGCAGCAATTCTTGCAAAACCATCGATACGATTTTTCTCAATGAAGCAAAAACGGTACGCATTTGAATTTTGTGGAATTATTGTTTTTTGCTTGTTCGAGCTAATTCCAAAGACTTTTGGTGAGATAGCTGTTCCTACCCGCGCATTTTTTGTATATACTGAAACATCAATTCTCTTAGAATCCGCTTCCTCTATACTACCTAGAAGGGCATACTCAAGTCCTTCGCAAAAACTTGATTTACCTGAACCGTTTGGTCCATACATAAATGTATACTTTCTATCAAAAACGAAAGTCTCTTCTCTAGTAAAGCCTCTGAATGGTCCTATTTTCAATTCAGCAATGGACTTAAAAATCTCAATATCTCTAGTATTCTGATTATCTATTTCATTGATATCGGATGAAATTGTATGTTTATTCTTTTCAATTAGTTGTCCAATTTTCTTTGCTCTCATTCCACTGTTAGTCCCAAGAGGTATAATTTCATCAAAGCTATTTATTAAAAGGTTCAGGAGCTTTTTATCGATATCCGAAAGACCTGATTTATTAAGTGATATAACCCATTGTATAAATTCTCTCTTTACTGATGAATATCCCATTTTTACACCCCTCCAATTTTTCAATGAATAGTAATCAATTATACACATCTATATTATACCAGTAAGAACTATAAGAGCCAATTATTCTATTAAATTCTACAAATTATATTTATAATATTCTCAATACTGCTATTTTATTGAGGGTTATGTTATAATAATTATAGAGTATTGTTAATTTTTAAATGTTTGTTTTTATAAAATCTATTTTGGGAGCATTATTATAAATGAATGTAATATAAACAAAAAAGTTTATATAAGTTTTTCGAAAGAAAGCAAAGAAATAGCCCAAAAGATATCTTCATTGTTAATAAAAGAGAATATTGGATGTTGGCTTGATTTTTATGAAATTGGTTCACAGAATATAAAAGACCAAATTCAAAATGCTTTATCAGCTTGCAGTTACCTTATTGTTTTATTGTCGGCTAACTCTATTAAATCTAAATGGGTTCAATATGAATTAAATTTAGCCTTAACAAGAGACTTAAATGCAAGAAACATAACTCTTTTACCTGTATTATTAGAAGATTGTGAAATACCAATTTCGCTTAGCGAATATTTTATTTTTGACTTAAGAAATCCGGATAACTTAAATAAACTAATTAATCATATTAGAATAGTACCTCAAATTGATTTTTCTGCCTTGTCATATAAACAATTTGAGGATTTAATTGAAGAGTTACTCATACGAATTGGATTTAAAAATATTGAAAGAGAATGGGAGTATAAGGGCAATTACATCGATATTAAAGGAGTATTTTCGCATAACGATCCTTTTGGTGAAGTAGTAAATGAAACCTGGATCGTTGAAGTTAAACTTTATAAAAGTTCTCGTGCTGATATAAAAACATTAAATCAGCTCTTTACCATATTACAAAACTTTCAAGAACCCGTTATGGGCTTATTAGTTACAAACGGTCAGTTAACATCAGCTGCCCAAGACTGGCTAAATTCTGAAAATCAAAAGAGTAGATTAAGAATAATTGATGGGCCAAAACTAAAAAGATATTTGATGAACTATAACGATATAGTAAATAAGTATTTTCACGGGAGTGAGCAAAATGAATGTAGAAAATGATTTAGTAACTCGTCTTTTGTCTTGCCCTGTTGGAAGAAATGGATGGAAACAATTTGAGGACGTGTGTTTAGATATACTTTGCTATTTGTTTATTCCTCCGTTATCTGATCCCAAAATACAGCCACGAACATATTCGGGAATTGATAGACGTGATGCTGCATTTCCAAATAGAAATTTTGATGGGCAAACTACCTGGGGTTACTTACTTAAAGAATTCAACGCGAGAATGATTCTAGTCGAGTTCAAAAACTATTCTGATTGTGAAATAGGGAAAGAAGAAGTTGATCAGTTACGAAATTATATGACCGAACCAATGGGGCGTCTTGCTTTAATGGTTTGTAGTAAACAGCCAAATGAAGCAGCATATATAAGACGTAATACAATTTTTAGTACTGAAAAGAAAGTGATATTATTTCTTGCCAAAGATCACTTAAAAGAGATGTGTTGATTTATAATTAAAACTGA
>DIVM01000183.1 GCA_002435835.1 Firmicutes bacterium UBA6132 | reverse complement strand
TCCGGAATCGCAAGAATACGCATTATAACAAACTTAGTAAATGTTTACTTTATTCACAATAGTTCAAAAAGATTGGAAACGCAGCATGTCTCCATTATAGTACTAATTTTACTGTAGAGGAAAAATCCTTTAAAAGAGGATAATTATGATACTGTTGGTGTCCATCGGCTAACAAATAAACATATGTTTGGGGTCAGCCAAACTCTTGCTTTTGTGCGTTGGAAGTCCCGGTATGTCGCAGCACCCCCTTAAACCTAACGGCCCGGCAATAAAGGGAGGTTGTGTTACCTGGCGCAGCCATCCGGGCAGGTCCTGGTACTTTAGCCTGTAGGTTGTCACGGTGCGAGGAGAGTACAGCGCAATTTTTGCAAATCATGGTGCAATTCATTTGTCCTGATTTAACTCTATCCTATTTACCTGCTGCCAGAAAATTTCAAAGAAAATTCAATGACTCGATTGTATTTGATTCCGTCCTGGTGGGATTTGCAAAAATTGTGACGAGAGTATTAATTATAACACCGTTAATGTTATGCGAAGTGCTATTTAAGTGCTTCAAAAGAGATTAATTTGTATTTTACCTCTTCTTTACCGCTTATTTTGAACTCTTCAACGATTTCTTCACAAATAAACTTATACTTTATAGTTTCTAAAGTTATTCCGTCCAATTTTATTTGTTCTGATGAACCTGAATAATCCTTTTCATCCTCAATGTTGAATATTCTCCAATTGCCTTTATCAATATCTGCTTGATGAACATATCCGATTAACTCTTTAATTTCTTGTGCTAGGTCAGATTTAGACTTTAAAAGTTCGACTACTTGGGTGGCATAGACAGATCTAATCTCATTTTTTCTAATTTTTAAATCTCGTTGTGTTGTCCATGCATATTTGAAGTGTACAGAATCACGCAGAATTATCTCAAGCAATTTTCTCAAACTATTAACACTGTGACCCTTAAACTCTTTTAATAATTCAATAAGATCTTGTTCAGACTTATAACCCTCAATCATTTGGTCAATTTTTTCTAAAGCCCTCTCGATATTGGTTTCCCCAAAAAGGTTTGGTGTAATAGCAGATTCAAGGTGAATATTAAATGAGCCAGGTGTAGAAGCAAAAGCCCTTAATGTATAATTAAATGATTGATCCAGAGTATCTCGAATATTCTTTTTAAAATGTGATATTTCTTTTTTGTAAGTATATTTAATTAAGCTTTGGAATGCTTTAATACTGTCTGCAAGAGTCTCAACTTTAACACTTTCTACGCCAGGTTCATCAGCTAGGGTAACATGAAGAATAGTATTGTATCTTGAACTAGACTCTTGAATTATTACTGATTCAAAATCCTGTTGTATTGGGAATGAAAAACCTTTATCAGGAAGTAACTCATCGGGTATTGAAATCCAATCCTTCCTTTCCGCATAAAACAGATCATCGTCCTTACAAGTTGCTATTAACCAGAAACCAAGTTCAGAGTTCATGAATGCATCTCGCAGATCGATTTGGCCAGATTGTAGGAGGTTGAGCTTCTTTTCAGAAATAGGGATCGTGAGGTAATCAAGATGCTTTCCATCAGTAGTCTTAAGACACAAGTATTTTGATAAGACTTTATCTTGTGCTATGAATAACTCTGGTATGTCGTAGTAAATCAGTATTTTATATGGAAATATTTCGATATTCATATAGTAAAGCTAAATCATTTCAAATTGATTGAGATAAAAATCTTTTGTACGCCACCAAGAATGATGTGATGGATCTTTAAATGTTTGTTTAATAAGTCCATCTTTCCTTAAAAGCAATACTTTTATTATTTGTTCATCCCTATGAAGTGGTAATTTCTTTAGAGCCCGAAGCCGATCAATACTTGTGGATAATGAAATGGATTTAGTAATACACTCAGACAACCTAAAATTGCGATTTGATCGACATCGCTTGTTGATTTCAAAATCCTCATTTGTTGGAGGAACAGTTTTAACGAGCCTATAAAGATCAATCCCCTCTGGCGATATTGCATTCTCGGGTGGGCAGTTCTCGGGCAGCCCTTCGTACCATGAATGATCTAATCCTTTTTTCCCCATAAGCAAGGTAATTTGTTTTTATATGTTATTGAAATATTAACTGATATTGTGCTGTTGTACATTCCATTACGCCTAACGCTAGTGTGTATGAACCGTTGGGTAATCATGGCGCTTTCTTATCTAGGCAGCACAATGCAGTCAAAAGTTCCAATATATGCAAATCCAATTCCAGTAATGGTTTATAACTGTTATTATTGCCAGTGTTTTAATTAATTCAATTTTATTATTGAAGTTTCGGGATATTTTTCTGAAAGTTTTTTTACATATTCTTTTGCCTTTTTAAACCTTTTTTTGTCAACACTATTAAGGTATGAAAACCAACCACTTACTTCATAAAGTAATTTAATGTTTTCTTGCTCTTCTGGTTTAGTTAAATGATATATTTTTGATCTAACATATTTATTTTTTTGTTTACCAATACCAATATTTTCATCTGAAATAACTAAGCCTGTAACTATTTTCGCTCTTGCAGAACCTGCTACTCTGGTTTTCGAATTATTAATCTGAAAATTTTCACTTTCAATGATTTTTTTAATCATTGGTATTATTTTTACAATATTCGATGGATTGAGTCCTGAAAAAGTCAAGTCATCTGCATAGCGTGTATAATTAATTCCACGCTTTCCGACATAACCTTGAATTCTAAGGTCAAGTCTCCAAGCAGATAAGTTTGCAAGTTTTGGTGAACAAGGACTTCCTTGTGGTAATACCCCTTTATATGTGCAAATGTTTGAAAAAATAGTTGAAATGAGATTATTATATCCCAATTTCTTAAAAATATTAAATACTTGTATCCTTGTAATTGTTGAAAAAAAATCTTTCAAATCCATTGATAAGACAGTGTTTGCCCCTTTATGAGGTAAAGCATTATCAAGTGTAGAACTGCTTTTTTCAAAACCTTTACAAGAATTTGAGACCTTAGCATTATTCAAAATATTTATTAGCAGCCAAGACTGTAATCCTTTTAATTTTTTACTGGGTTGACTTATTGTTCTATACTTTCCGGATTTTTTTCGAATCTCATATGTTTTATAATATTTTTCTGAATGAACCGATAGTTGATAAATAGTATATTTAGAAATATGAGTTAACATCGAGAAATCATCAATTGATTGGATTGCTGGCAATCCAATCATATTAAGTTTTATAGTATCTGTTTTACTCATAAATTATTATAAAGAAGGCAGATAGGGTAGTTCTTTTTACTTCACAAAATTTGAGTGAATTATAAATTATTAAACCAACTGGATTTAATAAATTATAATTTGCGATGATAAAGATGAGTTTAGAACTCGGATGCCGGAACAACACCCACTCGTTGATAATCAACGTCTAAAAAGAACTTACCCTACACCTTCAATTTTTTATTTCTATATTTAAAATTCAATATTTCAAGTCTTAAGTTATCAATTTCAACAGTTTCATCTTGATTTTTATTTCTATATCTTGTTTTTCGAAATGTTAAAAAATCTTCAACACCTAACTTAGTTAACTTGTAACCATCATTGGTCAATTCTATTTTTCTTTTTTTAGTCAAGATAGTTAATGCCGTTGTCGTTGTCTGAAAGGAATTATCCTTATCATCTGTAGCTGAAGTTACTAATTTAACCAAAATGTCTTTTGATACGGGTTCGAGAAGATATATTGAAGGTAAAAGATAATTATCAAGTTGTAATAAAGAAATAACATTGCTTTTCTTAGTACTTACCTTTTTAATCTTCTTTAATGCACTTATTAATTTATCAATTTCATTTTCAATATTATCTGGGTCAATGTATACTATCCCATCCTTATTTACCTTTTTAATTAATTTTATAGGACCTTGGTTTATAAAACTCTTATTCTTTTTATATTTCTTATCAACAAGGCAAATTATTT
>DIVM01000329.1 GCA_002435835.1 Firmicutes bacterium UBA6132 | reverse complement strand
GTTCCCCAGTTCGTTCTCTATCTCCCGATACAGTTCTTGTGTCAAATTCGTTTCCAAATAATCCCAGTTCACTTCCGCTTGTATTCGTTCCATAATCTTCTACCCTTTCTTTTAAATCATCTAATTTATTCTCTATCTCATTTGATACAAAATCAAATAAAGATAAACCATTATAAAGCTCACTATCCTTTTTCTTTTTCGCCATAATAAAAAATCCTAATTATAAGTTAATTTATTATAACAAAATGTAGTATTTACTTATCTTTTTTAATTGCTTCTAAAATTAATATTCTTAATAAATTACTTGTTGAAATCATCTTACTATCTGCATATTTTAAATATTCATCATATTCATTTTGAGATAAATAAGTAGCTAATTGAATATTCTTTTTATCTTCTTTTGCAACAGTTCTTCTATTTAATTTTTTATCTTCTTTTGCGAATGTATTGGTCGTTCCAGTTTTTAGAGCTTGACTAATAACACTTTTAATATCTTTCTTTTTATTATCACTTTCAGCCATAATTTAACCTTTTTTATAATTTAATATCATAGATTATCATAAACTATTATATTTTATGATAATTTACTATGTTTTTTAATCTCTTCTAATAAAGCAGCATATTCAATCTGAAACCTTGCATAAGACATACGACTCAATGGAGTTTCACTCCATAATTGATTTATACTCATTCCAGTATTAAGTATATTTTCAATGATTTTTGAATGTTTAAAAGTAAAGAACTTTAAGAAAACATAGTTTTCTTTTAAAGTGTCTTTTATCAAATCAATATCTTTTGTTTCTTTAATATTTGTAGCTAAAATAATGATATTTTGATTTACATTTTCAATTTCTTGTATAGTCTTAATAGTCTTTAATATAGCATTATAATTTGGTACACAAGGCATAATAATAACATCACATTCTTTTACTATTGATAGAACACCTGAATCTGTAAATCCACCAAAATCATAAACACAATCATCAATTAAAACAACTTTATCTGATATTTGAGCTTTTTCAGGATAAAAAGTTTCTATAATACTATCATCATTACTTTGTAGAAATAAATCTAAATCTTTTGCTATTGATAGTGCAAATGGTGTTTTACCTTGCCCACCTTTTCCATTTAATATACCTACTCTCATTTTGCCGTCCTTTAATATAATATTTAATGATATTCTATATTTATCTATCTTAAAATATTATAAAACATCATTTAATATATTACATCATAATATATTAAGATATAATATGATTATTTATAATATATTACCTTAATACAAGGATATTTAAGTTTAAATTAATAAACATAGGAGTATAATTTTGAAAGATAAGGAGGTTTTTTATTAAAAAATTACTTGTCAAATGAATTTTAGGAGTTTATAATGGGTATCAGAGAATTAGAAAAACAACTTTTAGGACAACAAAAAAAATTGAAGATGTTGGAAGAAAAGAAAAATGCTCAAGTTGATATTCAACATAACTTTGAGAATAACTTTGATGATTACAATTTTAAAAGTGGATATATAAGAGCTATTGATATGGATTTTCTTTATGCAGAACAAATTGAAGAACAAAAGAGAATCATTAAGAATCAAAAAGCAAGAATCAAAAGATTAACTGCTAAAGGTACTGATACTAGAAAAAGAGTAACCGCAAAAATATAATAAAGACCCATCTAAAAAGGACGGCAAAAAATGATTAGATTGTTTAAAATAGGGTGTCATTCATTCAGAGATTTTGAAAAGTTTAAAGAAGCTCAAAATGAAGCTACGACACAAGGTGTAAAAACATTTGAAGAGTTTATTAAATTCTTAGATAATAGAAGATAATAAATAACATTATGTGGATTTTATTTTTGATATAATAAAGTCCACATACAAATATAAGGATGGCATTATGTTTAAAGTTTTAAAGTTAATCGGAGCAGTTTTCTTTTTTTTAACATATATTTTAATGCTAATTGGTAAAGCACTTATTTTTATAAGTGGGATAATATTTCTAAGCTCAAGAGATAAATATTAATAAAGGGGATTAACATTATGAGTAGTGCAATAAATTTAATTAAAGAAGCAAGTGTTTATCCAAGTGCAAGTACAGGACAGATACATATAGGAAAACTTTTAATGTCTTGTATAGGGGATAGCAGATTAAATGTAAATATGGAAGAAATACTTTATAGAGTACAAATAGATTCTCTAGTAGAACTATTTAAAATGGTAGAGGAAAAAACATTAAGAGATAATATTAAAAAATATAATCCAACATTTTTAGAAGAATTAGCTAAATTAGAAGAATGGTACGATTTAGATTAAATACATAAGGAGAATAAAGAAATGAACGAAGCTTTAAATAAATTAGATAGTTGCGTAAAAGCTGATACAGGTGTAAGTGAGATAATTAAGAGTTTTCTTATTTGTTTAGGTTCAAGAAGTGAAATAGATTTAGGGAAACTTTGTGCTTTAGATAATAATAATTTTGAAGCTTGTGTGATACTCTTTAAAGCACTTAAAACAGAAGAACGGTTTGATATGTGGGAACAATTAAATTTTCTTGGTTATACTAAGTTATAAAATATGATAATTAATCATATTTTATAATTAATTATCATTAAGTATCATATTTTATAATAAACATTAAGGAGATAAAATGACAGCTATTCCAAATTTTCAACCTAAAGAGGTTTTTAATTATAAAGAGTATTTAGAATTTATGGAGAGTAAAAAAGTTAGACACGGAGCTGAAAGAACTAATACACTTTTAGACTTTGTAACAGAAGAGCAAAGAGCTATCGACAAAACAAAAGGTATATTAAATAATTTAAGTATTTATGACCCAACACCAAAAGAAATAAAAGAGCATTTTAATTT
>DIVM01000085.1 GCA_002435835.1 Firmicutes bacterium UBA6132 | reverse complement strand
TAAATACGGCTTCTGACGGACAGCTTCACCTATACGGACGGCATAACCCTTTCCTTGCTTTTTTCGTTCCATAGTTGTATTATTATTTAAATACAAAACGCCTTGCGTATGAACGTATAACATATAAATTATCATACGCCCATACGAAATCATTGTCAAGTACCAATTTTTGGTGAATTATGAGCGAAGTTATTGATACTCTACGAACTATTGAATTACTTAAACTGTTAAAACTAAACCAATTAAAAACACCTAATGAATTTACTGTAGAAATAGGTAAATTAATTAGAAAAGCCAGAGAAGATATTGGTTATAGTCAAGTTGAGCTTGCGAAGAAAATTAATAGACGCCCTGCGACAATATCAGATATTGAAAATGGTAAATCTGAAATTGGTATATTAACATTAATACTATTTGCCATAGAATTAAAAAGGTCAGTATCTTATTTCTTTCCAGAGATATATTTTAAAAATCAAATAGTTGACCTAAAAACACCTTTTGAACATGAAGCAAATCAATATATCCGAGATATTGAATTTTTTGGAAGTTATGAAGGATACAAAATTACAATCGGTATTCTTAGTTTCTTAAAGAAACACTTCGAAGAAAGCTTTATTAGAGAACATGAAGAACAAGAAGGACATATATTTCCAGATTTTGAAGAAGATTAATATATATCATTTTAAAAGCATCAAATGAAAAACACCCTTTATTATGGCGATAATCTTATAGTATTGAAAGAACACATACTTGATAACAGTATTGATTTAATCTACTTAGACCCACCCTTTAACAGCAAAAGAGCATATAACGTACTTTTTTCAACACCTAAAGGTCACAAATCTGAAGCACAAATTACAGCTTTCGAAGATTCCTGGACATGGGGAGACCAAGCTGAAAAAGAATATTCCGAGTTATTGCATCAATCAAATACATATGTTGCTGAGATGATTTGTTCTTTACGAAGCTTTCTCAAAGAAAGTGATGTAATGGCATACTTAGTCATGATGTCTAATCGTTTGATTGAACTTTATCGAGTACTCAAACCTGTTGGCAGTCTTTATCTTCATTGCGATCCAACCGCTAGCCATTATTTAAAGTTAATTTTAGATACTATTTTTGGAGCTGTAAATTTTAGAAGTGAAATAATTTGGAGAAGGCAAAATGCTAAAGGCTTAGCATTTACTCGATTTGCCTCGAATCATGACACAATTTTTTATTATTCAAAAACCAATCAGAGAATTTGGAATCCTCAGTATAAACCTCATGATCCTAAATATTTAAAAAATTTCTATACACATATTGAACCAGAAACAGGCAGGATTTACAGATTAGCCGACTTAACAAATCCTAATAAAGATAGACCTAATTTAAAATACGAATTTTTAGGTATTAATCGTGTTTGGCGATGGACAAAAGATAGAATGCAAAAGGCTTACGAAGATGGCCTTATCATTCAAAAAAAACCTAGTAGTGTGCCCCAGCTTAAACGCTACTTAGACGAGCAGGAAGGAACACCAATAGATGATATTTGGGATGATATTAAACCTATCCAAGCACAATCCGCAGAACGCCTTGGTTATCCTACTCAAAAGCCTCTTACCTTATTAGAACGTATCATTCTAACTAGTAGCAATCCAGGAAATGTTGTGCTTGATCCTTTTTGTGGTTGTGGAACTGCTATACATGCAGCACAGAAGAATAATCGTAATTGGATAGGTATTGACATTACACATCTTGCAATTGGATTGATTGAACGCAGGCTTCAAGGAGCGTTTACAGATACTAGCTTTATGGTACATGGAACACCAATTGATTATGATAGTGCTGTAAATTTAGCTGAGAGGGACAAATATGAATTTCAATATTGGGCATGTAACTTAATTAATGCTCAACCATACCAAGGAAAGAAAAAAGGTGCAGATACTGGTATTGATGGCGTCTTATATTTTCAAGACGAGAAAAATAACACAAAGAAGATTATTGTTTCTGTGAAAGGTGGAGAGCATGTTACAAGAACTATGATAGCTGATCTTAAGAATTCGGTTGAGAGGGACAAAGCACAAATTGGAATTTTTATATCTCTTGTAAATCCTACAGCACCGATGCTAAAAGAAGCCGTTAGTGCAGGATTTTATAATTCACCAATTGGAAAATCTTTTCCGAAAATCCAAATTTTAACAATTTCAGATTTACTCACAGGCAATAAAACCCCTCAGTATCCTGATCTATCAAGAGGCGGATTAAGTTTTAAAAAGACAAAAAAAGAATACCAAAGTGAACAACCAGATTTATTTTAAATAAATTTATATAGGATATTATGTTTGAACTAACCGAATATCAACAAATTCCCCTTTTTAAATTGGTTGAATTTCAAAAAAAGTTAAATGCTGAGGTTATATTCTCTATATCTGGTTCATGTTCTTGCCAAATACAAGAATTTGAATCTAGCTTTTCAGACAACCCCATTACATTATTTGAAATACCTAAAGAGATTCTTGAGATTTGGGATAGTAATAATTTTATTCATATTTCAAATCGAAGTATTGGCTTTAGTAATTATCAATACAATAAAACTACATTTATACTTCGAAAAGAAGCTTTTAATTATTCTAAATTCATGAAACACCATTCAATAATTAGATTTTTTATACAATTATGGAATAAATTAATTGATGATATGCCATCCTTAATATGGGGTGCTATAGGTGGAGCTTTAGCAGTAATAATTACAAAAATATTAGGGTACTAATTTCTCTATTAGCATTCATGAAGATAGTTT
>DIVM01000348.1 GCA_002435835.1 Firmicutes bacterium UBA6132 | reverse complement strand
TTTTAATAGTTTATTAATATTGTTATTAAACATTCTGAAAACCTTTTATAAATATCTATATTATTATACTTATTTTATATTTTTATAATATTTAATTACTGTCCAGATTAAAAATTATTTTTTAAAAAAACCTTGTATTATCATGCTCATTTCTTTATTATAATGAAATATGAGTTTAAGCATAAGTATATTTTTTTAATTTATTTTTCGTGTTTAAATACAAATTGTTGTCATTCGATTCTGCTATCATTGTTAATTTATAATTATAATTAAAACGGAGGTGCAACTGTGGATGCTTATTGCGTGAAGTGTAAAGCAAAAACTGAAATTAAGGATGCAAAAGAAGTTACAATGAAAAATGGAAGACCAGCAATAACTGGTATATGTTCAAAGTGTGGAACAAAAGTTTTTAAAATCAAATCAAAAAATTAAGAACAAATTCTTTTAATTAATAATTTAGTTTGATTTATTAGATAAAAAGAACAAATTAAATTTTTTGTATTTCATAATTAGTGCTATTCTGTAATATAATAGCACTAATTTTTTTATTTCCTGATAATCATTTTTTCTATAAAATATTCTTTAAATGAATTTTAATAGCTATATGCAGTTTGAAAAAAATAGTTTCTTTATTAAAATCAGATAAAAGATAAGAGGAAAAATGTTAGAGACTTCATATTTAAGGGAAATTATAATTTTTATTCTGAGTTTTCTGCTTGGTTCAATACCTTTTTGCTTTATAATAGCAAAGCTTGTCAAAAAAAAGGATCTGAAAAAAATAGGAGACAAAAATCCGGGTGGCTGGAATCTGGTATTTAATGTTTCCAAATGGTGGGGCATCCCCGGCATAATACTTGACGTTTCAAAAGGTGCAATACCCTATTTTCTGGCCTTGTATTATACAGAATCTTTGATTATTTCAGCAATAGCAGGCTGTCTTGCTGTAGCCGGACATAATTATTCTCCTTTTCTGAAATTTAATGGAGGAAAAGGAATAGCAACTTCAATGGGTTTTTTACTTGCCTTAAATCCTTTTTCAATACTTTTCTATGGATTTGGTATAGTAGCAGTTCTATTTACATTAAAAAGTATGATATGGGGTGTATTTGCTGCCATAACCTGTGCAAGTCTGTTTTTGCTGATTATCACGGGGAATATGTTCTATATATTCATGGGTCTGTTTTTAATTATTATAATACTTCCGAAATATATTAATTACTCAAAGAGTTTTATAGAAAATTTTAAAATAGACAGGAAAATCCAAGTAAAGGATCTTTTTACACCAAAAATAAGATAGAATTCCATTTAATGGTTTTTAATCTTAAACTCTTCAATATCTTCTTCAAAGACATTAAGATCATTAGAATGGCTCTGTGCCTGATATGTTCTTCCTTTCCAAGAAATACCACTTCCAAGTTTGCTCTGGATAAATGAATTTATGGATACCAGCACAATAAAAATCATTGCTAAAGGATGTATCAGGACATTTAAAGGATTTTCTTTGAATCTAAGTGAGATACTTATTCTTATTAAACTTATAATAGATACCTGTAAAATAATAAAGGTCATAATAACCGGAGACCAGTCATAAACAAGAATTCCAAGAGGGAGGAAGACAAAAGGCATAAAAAGAAATATGGTTACCAGAGTAAGAACTATTGTCATGGTAATAAAATTATAGTCAAAAGCAGAAAACATGAATCTTGAATATCCTTTCCAGACTTCATGAAAATTTTTATACATCCTGCATGTCAGAGAAGAGCTGCCGTCATAAATCATATAGCTGAAACCCGCCTCTTTTGTTTTTTTTGCAATATGGACATCCTCAAGTATTTTTCCCTTTACGGCAGCATGGCCGCCCATTCCAAAATAGGCTTCTCTTCTGAAAATAAAATATTGCCCTACTCCTGTACAGAATAGAGGATTTGTCGATTTTCTTATCAGCGCCAGCGGCATAAAAAGAAGAATTGCAAAATTGATAAATGGAATTGCCATTTTTTCAGAAAGCGAGACCATTATCTGTCTTGGAAACGGACAGGCAGCATCAAGTTTATTAATAATAAGACATGACAAAGCAGATTTTACTGAAGAACTGAAATGATAGGTATCCGCATCAGTAAATATCAGGTAATCACCTTTTGCATATTGTGAAAGCTGAAAACAGGCAAAGCTCTTTCCAAGCCATCCCTGTGGCAGAGGCTTGCCTGATATCAATCTTATCCTTGAATCTTTTTTTGCCATTTTTCTTACGATTTCTCCTGTTTTATCAACAGAATTATCGTCCAGAACTATTATTTCGGTATTTTTATAATCCTGGTTAAGAATCGATTTCAGGCATCTCTCTATATTTCTTTCTTCATTTCTTGCCGGAATTAATATTGATACTAATGGCTGGTTAATAAGGATTTCATCTTTATTACTATAATTCCGGATATTTCTAAATAAATAAAGATTAAACAAAAAATTAATCAGCAAAACGACAAGAACCACAGATATAATGAATTGATAAAAATAAAATAAGTCCATTTTTCTTATATAAAAATAATTATGATTTTATTATATTAAATTGCAAAGAAATAATCTATTACTAATATATATTTATCAGTGATATTGCTTTGGAATAAACATCTGCAGAGTTTTTTATCAACTTTATCTCTTCATCATGCCAGATTTTTTCCTCAATAGCAGTATTAATGCCCATAAAACCTGTGAAGTTTTCATTTCCATGATGAAGATTGACCAGAATATTTGATTTGATATTCAGATCTCTGAAAAATTTTAAAATTTCATTTTTATTATCGTCAGCTTCTTCAGCTGATTTTATATAAGAGATTCCGTCCTTCTGTAATCTGTTTACAATCCACATTATATTATCAAATGAATATTTATCGAATCTTTCAGCCATCGGTTCTATTCCGCTTGCAACCCATTCATATTTAATAAAAGCTTTTTTACCGACTTTATCAATAATTCCTATAAATGCCCTGTCTGCACCTGTAAAACTGCCTATCTTCTCAAGAGATAGATTTATAAAAGAAATTATTTCTGAAGTTTTATTACCTGTTCTCAGAAAGCTATTTGTTATATCTGTAAACAATTTTTCTATTGCATAACGATAGTTTATTATTCTTAACATCTTCTGGATATTTGCACTCAGATTATCAATTTCATCATCAGTTTTTTTATCAGTATTTTTCCTGTCAAACAGACTCAGATCATTTTTACTGCCTGATATAAATATATTTATGTTCTCATTTAACTTGGCAATTTTCGCTATAATAAATTTTTCAAAAATCAAAATAAAAACAGATATTAAAATAAAAATTATTGCAACAGATGTGAATATTATAAAAATTGTTGCTTTGCGACTGATAGCATAAATATTAGACTGCTGATATAAAGTTAAAAGAATGGCAGGTTTCCCGGATATATCTCTGACCAGAAAGTAGGAGTGAAGTCCTTTCATATCATTATCCTGTCTGACTGCCAGATTATTTAATAATACTTCTGCCCTTATATCATTAAAATCAGGAACATTCATATCATCTGTAAAAAGAAAGAAACTTAAATAATCAGGGTCATACCTGACTTTGAATATATTTGCATTTTTTATATTTTTCCCGGCAATAAAATAACCATTTGGTTCAGCTGAATATTTATTTTCCTTGACAGGATTAAAAGAAATAATATAAATTTCATTCTTTATTTTTATAATTCCGCTGACTTCTTCAAGATTTTCGGCAGCTCCCTTTATAGTTTCATGATTAAAAATATTCCTGATTATTGATTTTAATCCCAGCTTCAGGAGATAATCATAGGAGTCTGCATAAATAATTTTTCCTTTTAAATCAGCTATGGCAACAAAATTAAAGCCAAAATTTTCATAATCGGATTCTTTAAGATTCTCGTCAATATATTTTTTGTTAGGACTGTTGATAAAATTATATGTTTTTACCCAATCCGAGAAACTGTTGCATTTATATGCAAAATCTTTTATTTCAATATTTAAAGAAGTATTTAT
>DIVM01000043.1 GCA_002435835.1 Firmicutes bacterium UBA6132 | reverse complement strand
TAACCTTATGCAATTGTAATACTAAATTGGAAATAATATTAAATAATAACAGTATTGAAGAAATAGTTGATTTTTCTCTATTAAACAAAGATTTAATGGATATTTACTCATCTTTAGGTCACTTTTCGAATATTTACAAATATAGTAACAATCCATTTTTATCATATATTATAAATTTTGATGAAAATAAATGTCTTACTCCCCCCATAATGATTTTTTACGATGAAGAGAAAAAGGAAATGCATTATTCTAAATTATTTGAAAAGGAAAATTCCTCTAATCCTAATTACTTCTGGGAACTTGTTTATCACAATGGATTTTGGATCGAAGAAGATTATACTTTTTGGATTTTTCATTGGGGTAAAATTCTACACATCAATCAAAAAGGTGAAACAATAACAGCAGTTAATCCTCCAAAGAATTTTTTTGTTAGGTCATGTTATTTATTTGACGATTACTTCTATTTCGTTGGAGAAAACTATACCAATGGTGATTGTTCAATATATAGATTTAATAAAAATAACCATGATCATATTAACTTTGAAAAGGTTATTTCAATGAATTCAATCTTAATAATAAATAATTCTATCGATGAAAGCATATACATTAATTACAAATATAAAATTAGAGATATTCATTCTATCGATAAAAATAATATTTTGCTTTCAATAGTAGAGGAGTATAATTTAAAGGAAAATCCTAAAAAAGCGTTATCTAATAATATACTTTTAAAAGTGAATAAAAAAAATTCAACTGGAAAAATTATTCTTAAAAACAGAGGTAATGGATTATATAGCTCTTTTGGATTTTATGATGTGTTTGAAGATTTTTATTTTTATCAGATAAGTAATAAAACAGGAAATGATCNNTATATGATAAAAATAGTGATCTATTAGCTTCTATTACTACACCTGAATATCAAAGCGAACGATATTCTTTTCGTAGTAAAACAATCTCATATAGAGTCTTTTTTAAGAGAATAAATAACAAAATTTATTTATACTGGTCTGCTAATAGTAAGTTATTTAGGTATAAATTGGATTCGAAATTCCTAGATAAAGAGACAATGTTTTATTATGGTTAAAATTAAAATAATAGTATTATATATAAATTAAATCTTAAAACTAAAGAAAGGTATAATATTTCTAATACTCTTAATGTTATAAATTATGACCTGTACCTCATACAATATGACAATAATCTGTTGACTTTATCAGTTGAAATCTTTAAATACTATTAAATCAATATTAATATCTAAAAATTAATATTGATACCACGCTACCAATTAAAGTTAGTATACATCAAATTAATCGAACGTTAAAACATTTTAAAGGTTGTATATGCATGGCTTTGAGTAGGTTATTGGATAGATCTGTTCATTTGATTTTAATATAACATTTATTGTCGTGCATTTCCCATTCTGCGAATTCTAAACTGGATTGTACTTCTTTGATATTCTATTGTTCATAAGAATATATTCAATATTAATATTTAATTCGATTGAAAATTAAACATGATGAGATTCTGAAAGTCACTTAGATAAGTATGCTGAAAGGAATTATATATTATTATCCTGATAAAGTGTTTTAAATAGATTCCTTGCACCTGAATTATATTTCTTTAAGTATTTTTTCAATTTATTTATATTTAATGATTCTAAATACCACTGTGAATAATCAGCTGATCTTTTCTTAAGAGATATTAAATATAGTTCATCAAGAATTGCTTTCTCTGGTTCAGCTATATAGATTCCATTTAATAGTTTAAAACCGAAAAATAATTCATTTTTTATTTTACAATACTCACACTCTACACCTGCTAATATTATCTTTTTTGAATGTCTGGTAGTAGCTAAAGTTAATTTATACAATCCCTGATTTATAATTCCATATTTTGATAGAGCACTTTCAAAGCTAATATAGCCTGGATAATATAGCTGTTGAGCTACTTTCTCGATATCTATTGGTTTTGACTTCAAGGCATATACACCTTTAGTGATGGATGTGATTATCTCCATATCTTTTAACCTTTTCATATGCACTTTAAGATATTTGTCATTTTCAAATAATTTCTTTAAATCCTGGATGGTAAATATATCTTTTCCTGTTTGATTGATCTTTAGAATCAAATCCTCTTTTCTCATTTTTTAAATAATTCCATAACTTTTTTATAATTCTGAGGTAGTAATGGATTTAATCCATCCATTAATTCCTTCTGGCTATATTTGTATTCATCCTTAATATTAAGGTTTAGATTTAATTTCTGACTAATATACCATGCATCAAAAAGATCTCTTGGATCTCTTCTTGAATCAGGTTCAATCATTTTTAGTTTATCTTTTAATATTGATTCAAGAGTATAAACTCGACCAAGTACTTCAAGATTATTAAAAGGGGATTTTAAAAGAGATATTTGTTCTTTAAATTCTTTTGCATCTTTATTTATTTCAATTTTTATTCCAATTGGAATGGGTTTGAAATCTATTTTAAATACAATTTTTGCAAAAAGAGTATGTCTTTTATCATAGATATCCTGTATTCTTGCTTCTGGAATAATTTTCTCAACACTTTTAATAGTTTTCTCAAAATCCATAAACTTTATAGGACTTAAAACAGAAAAATCTAAATCTTCTGAATATCGAACCGAATTATAAGCTAACCTTAATGCAGTTCCACCTTTAAAAATTAAATTTACTTCAAAAGAAGATCGATAAAGTATATCTAAAACATATAATTGATAATGTTCTTTTAAAATATTATCAACAATCGTTTGATTATCTAAAGCAAATTTTCTTGCCTGTTCTTGTGTCAACATAGTATACATTAGTATATACTATCATAACATAGATATCAATAGTCAAATTAACCAATAATAAAAGGTTTTTATAATAATTTTTTGGATATTTTTTTATATCAACAAGATGCTGTGGACCAAGGAATACTTTCTCAAATAATAATTAATAAATTTTCTACTTATCTTAATAATTTTTAATAGAAAAAACTAAATACTGGTGATAATTTTACAAAGAAGATAAAGTGTAATATTATATACCATTTATTTTATGTAAATCCTCAATTTCACTTTTTTATAGGCATATTTACTAGGTTCACTTTAATATATTCTACATTATTTCAACAAATAATACCAAATTATTGTTGACATTTATATAAATATGCCTATATTAATAGGCATGCTAGATAGTAAAATTGAAAATAATTGCAGTAGCAATAATAAGTCTGATAAAAAATATAATTCCTTCATAAGGTATAAGAAATTTGACGGGAGAGTTTATGCCTATGAAATAACTCCATACAAAGACCCAGATACAGGTAAATTCAAACAGATTACAAAATATTTAGGCAAAATTAATAATGAAACACAAGAAATAAAGAAAAAGCATGAACTTCCTAAACCTCCAAAAAGCATAGTTAATTTCGGAGACGCTTATCTATTTAATTACCTTGTTGAAGAACTTAATTTAAAAAACATTCTGCTTAAATGTTTTCCCCTTGAACTAACAAATCTAATACTAATACTTTCAGGTTATAGACTTCTAAGTGGCAGCGCTCTATCCCATCTAGAATCATATATTGAAACATCAGATATACAGTCCTATTATCCTGTGTCATTTTCTTTATCCTCACAGAACATAAGCAGATACCTTGAACAATTGGGAGCAGATGGTCTTGAAGCAATACACCATTTCTTTATGTACTGGTCACAGAATAATTCATTAGAAAGTGGAGAAAACATCCTCTTTGACTTAACATCATTTTCATCAAATGCAAAACTTGTTGAAATGCTTGAACTTGGATATAGCAGAGACAATGATTCTCTCCCTCAGGTTAATCTTGGTCTCCTTGTTAACAAGAATTTAAACATTCCTCTTTACTACAAACTATATCCAGGATCCATAAAAGATGTTACGACAATTGTTAATCTTGTAGCAGAACTTAAGATACTTGAACTAAATAACATTACCCTTATTATGGATAGAGGATTCTTCAGTAAAACAAACATAAATGAACTGATAGAAAATAACTATTCTTTTGTCCCGACTTTGACACTTGAAATCTG
>DIVM01000217.1 GCA_002435835.1 Firmicutes bacterium UBA6132 | reverse complement strand
ATTATTTCAACTAATTCTTTTACACCTTTATGAATATCCCAAGAACCAACAAAAGATATCACAAAAGAGTTTTTTGATATTCCAAATTTTAACCGCGCTTCTAAAGATTCTTGTATTGAGGCCGGTTTAAAAAAATTAATATCAATGCCATTAGGTACAACCATCAATTTTTCTCTATCAAAGATATTCAAATCCACTAAATTTTTTTGAATACCTAAGCCACTACAAAAAACAAATTTTGCTCTTTCGTTAAATGTTCTGTAATAATTAGAATTATTATTTATTTTTTTTGAAATTAAACGGACATCTGCACCTCGAGCACGAAAAATTACTGGTATTTGTAATTCTTTTGATAACTTTACTGCTGCATATCCTCCAGGAATTATCCAATCACACACAATAATGTCAGGAGACCATTTATTTAATATCTTGTCAATAACACCAAAAATTGACTTAGCATAAAGAAAGTCATGTATCTTACCAGGATGAATAAGATAGGGAAAATAAAAATATTTTGGTCTATAGATTTTTATCAGATCTTTTTCTGAAAAGAATGGATAAAATATTGAAAACATTTTTTTAGTGAAAAGCGGTTGAGGATTAATTACACGAAATTCATAACCCAAATCAGACAAGAATTTTGATTGGCGGTGGATAAAAACCCCCGCCAAATCAGCATTTTTTTCACTAAGATAACTTTGGGTAATGTTAAGAATTCTCAATTTTTGTTATATTTTTAAGATTTTTTAAATTCATTGGAGTTAATGTATTAAATGCTAGAAAAAACCAAAGAATTTTATAATTAAAAGTGCGACCACCAAAAGAGATAATTAATAGAAGTATAAATGGAAATAAATAATAACCTTCCCCAGAATTTTTATACCAAGACCAACCGTTTTTTATCATAAATAACAGGCCAATAATAAATAAAGTAAAACTTAATAATCCACCTTCAATCAAAAACCTGAGAAAGTAATTATGTAAATCTTTACCCATAGAAAATACCGGTAAGTAAGAACTAATAGCAAGTTGGGCATTACCATGCCCCAATCCAATGACTAAAATGTTAGGATTTCTTCTTACTAATTCGAATGCAGCTCGATAAATGCTATCTCTCCCACTAAAATCATTAAGTTGAATTAAGTTTTCAACCCTTTCTGCAAAAGTTCTAAAGAAATTCGATCCTGTTTCAGTAATAAAAATAATAAAAAGTGAACTTATTATTATAATAAATAATATTGGTAATTGTTTTTTTAAGAAAAAAACTTTTTGAGCTCTTAACTTGACTAAAATGAAAATAGTTAATAAAAAGAAAAAACTAAATAATGCTGTACGGCTCGCTGTCATAAAAATTACAATAGAACCAATCAATATACTTAAAATATAGAAGAACCTTTTCGAGGTTTTTTTTTCGTTTAATGCAAGAATAATGGCTGTAAATAAACCAGTTGATACATATGCACCATGTTGAGCAGCTGAGAACCCTAAAATTGAAATAACACGTTCCAAATCTAAATTACGGTCCGTCATTGTACTAATATTACCTGATGCGTAATAAATTAGTGATAATACAATTAATATTACCCACCCTAGCCAGAAACTAAAAATTAACTTTTCTCGAGATTTATAATTTATTCCAAATGGAATAAAAATTAAACATAACAAAATCAATTGAAATATTAGTATGTATTCATCATTTTCTCTAATCGGGAATACAAAATAGATAAGGATATTGATTAAAAAACTAATTATTATCAACAATAATCCTTTAGATTGTTTTAATTGCTTATAAATTTCCTTATAATGTAATAACCCAAAAAATAATCCTATAATTGATAAGTAATAAATTTGAGACCGAACACTAAAATAATAAGGAAGTAAAGTTTCAATTGGAATTGATAACGAGATTAGGATAAGAATGGAAAAATATATTTTTTTTAACATAATAAACCAAATATATTGTTTGTCATTTTTTTCTCATTTTTTTTAATATTGGATATTGTATTTTTGACAAAAATGACCACAAAAACCATTTTTTTTGATATTTTTTATTGTGTTTGATTGAGCTCAACATCTTTCTAATTGATTGGCTTTTACCATTAATTACTAAATTACCGATATGTTGTAATTTCAATAAAGTACAATAATTATCTAATTCTTTTATCAGTATGGTTGGGGCTACCTTCGAACCAATTATTTGCTCCAAAAATAAAATTGGGTCAATTTCTCGCTCAAAAATTTTTGTCGCTCTGTTTGAAGCATCTTGGTGATAAACAACACAAGGAGCTGGGTAATATGCAATGGGTTGCTCTATTCCTAATTTTATCCATAAAATTTTGTCTTCCCCCCTTTTTACACCTACTGGAAAACCATTTAATAATTGGAACACTTTTTTATTTATAACAATAGAAGAAGTAAAAAAGGGACTTCCTCCTTGCATCATTTTAAATAAATTTGGAATGATCCCCATCCAGGGCGCAGGCGGAACTTCCAAAATTTCTGGGTATTTTTTTTCGCCATTTTCTGTAATTATCTCGTATGATGTTGCATATGCACCACAATCTGGGAAATTGTTATGCAACCTAGTAATATTTTCCAAAAAATCTGGTTTCCATTCATCATCTGCATCTAAAAAGGCAACATAATCCGATTCAGTTAACTCAACCCCCTTATTTCTGGTGTAACTCGCGCCTTGATTATTTTGTGAAAACAATTTAATCATGTTATTTTTTTTTAAAAATGTTGCTACAATTTGATAACTATTATCTGTTGAACCATCATCAATAATGATTATTTCCCTAGCCTGAAATGATTGGTTGACAATTGAAATTATTGCTCTTTCAATATGGAGTGCTTTATTGTAAAGGGGAATCACTACTGATATTTTCATTGGCTAATAAATTTTCAATTTTTCCTTAATTTTTAATAACTTTTGAGGAATTTTAGGAGGAAAAATTGACCAAAATCTCCAGTAAAACCATTTCTTTTTATATTTCTTTGTAAATTTACACTTACGTAAAAACTCTACC
>DIVM01000373.1 GCA_002435835.1 Firmicutes bacterium UBA6132 | reverse complement strand
TTCAATAAAAAAACTTTACGGCTCATTGCTTAATGATGCAGTTAATTCAAATTTCAGTTTCATTCATGAAGAAACTAAAACATATGCTTTAAATTTATTTGTTGAATCAAGTTTAAAAAGCATAAGAAGAAATCTTGATAAAATATTGAAAGCAGTAAAATTTGATAAAATTGCTCAAGAAGAAATTGAAGCAATGGAACCAAAAAAAATACATGAAATGTTTAATTCGTTTATGGGCAAATATTTTACAAGATTAAAAATTTATGGTGTTTGGGGATTTGTATTTGGAATTAACGTATATATTGGATTGACTCTCACTATTTTAAAGTTTATAGGTGAGACATTTAATAAATTTAAAAATAAGAAATGAAAAAACTAAAAAGCGCTTAAACGCGCTCAGACACCTAAAGTGTCATCCTTAACGTCAGTAAAAGAAAAGCCAAGGGAAACATCCCCTTGGCTTTTTATTGACCTTGTGCAGTTATTAAATTTGAATTATCAAACATCATTTTATTTATGTTATAAGAAACAAGCATTTGATATGCTCCTATTTCAGCTTCTGTTAATTGTGTTTCTGCTGTTAACACATCAAGTGATGTTGCCATGCCATTTGCATATAAAAGTTTATTTATCCTTGCTAATTCTTTAGCTAATTCAACTGATTTGTTCATGTTTACCAATGCTCTTTCAGATTCAACAAGTTTCAAATAATTTTTGCGAACATCAAGTTCAACATTCTTATAAGCTTGTGGAACATTTAACTGTGCATCTTTTAATTTTTCTTTTGCAGCTTTGTTTTGTCTTAAATTAGAAGTATAATATGCTGTATATACATGTGTTTCTATTTCCTGTAATGTTAGAGCATTATTAGCTTTTAAAATTTCAGGTCTTTGAAGTTTTGCAGCTTCTATTGAAGCTGTTAAATTAAGATCCTTTGTTGGTATATAAGTCAATGATTTGTCTTTTAAAATTAAAACTGTACTAAATGGTAAATTAATTTTATTTAATAAATTTAATTTTGCCATTTCAAGATCATCATTTGCTGAGTCCAATTCTGTCTGTGCTTTTTGTACTGCAATTTGTCCATTCAACACTTCTGATTTTGTAGCAGTTCCGTTGTTGTATTTTAAAGTTATAACTCTAAGTTGTTCATTTAATTTATTTAAATTTGCTTTATTAATTTCAATAGATTTTTCTGCAATTAATGCATTGTAATATAAAGATTTAGTTTCTATTTCTATTCCAATTTTATATTTTTCTATATTTTTTTCAACTTCTTTTGTTTGTGTATCCGCATACACTATGTAATATCCGTTTTTAGCCATTAATTTAGAAACATAATCATTTGTTATGTCAATTTTATTATCAGACAAAACTTCTAACGGCATAGCCATTATTGTTTCCGCTAACTCTTTAGCATCTTTTGCTTGTTTTCTGCTTACTTTTATTTCTTCAAGGGCATCTAATAATTTCCACATTTCTCTGCTACTGTCTCTTGCAAGCTGAACTGCTTCTTCTATTGAAAGTTCCTTTGTCTCTGCAACTGTTGTAATTGAAGATACTGGTACTGGTGCTAATACTTCTGCTTCTGCCATATTTACTGGAAAACTAAACACCATCATAAATGATGTTAAAAATATTATAAACCTTTTCATGCTGCCTCCCTGTATAAATTATATTAATTCACTTTCTTACTAATTATAACATTTTCCACAAAATTTGTCATGAAATATTTAAGGAAGGTTACACAATTGTAACCTTCCCGTAATATATTATATTTTAGTAAGCTCTTGCAGCATAAATCATAGTTTTAGCTTCTTTACCACAAATATGGCATACATCCCCAATTTGTTCTTGTTCAAACGGCATACATCTTATTGATGCGCCAGTTTCTTCTTTTAATTTATCTTCGCAATCTCTTTCACCGCACCACATCATTTTTGCAAATCCAGGTCTGTTAGGCAAATCTAATTTATATTGTTCATAGTCAGTAACAACATATGTGTTTGCTTCTCTGTGAGCTTTAGCTTTTTCAAATAAATCATTTTGCATATCATCAAGCATTTTATTTAATGTTTCTTCTATATTATCCAGTGAAATAACTTCTTTTTCAAGTTTATCTCTTCTTACTGCTACTGCTTGATTATTTTCAATATCTCTTGGTCCAATTTCAATTCTAATTGGGTAACCTTTCATTTCATATTGATTAAATTTCCATCCAGTTGAATTTTCTGTAGAATCATCAAGTTCAACTCTTATTCCGCTACTTTTGATTTTATCAAAAAGCTCATTAGCTTTTTCCAAAACTCCTTCTTTCTTTTGAGCTATAGGAATTATTACAACTTGAACTGGAGCAACTTTTGGAGGAAGAACAAGCCCTCTGTTGTCAGAGTGAACCATTATTAAACCACCGATTAATCTTGTTGAAATACCCCATGAAGTATGGTAAGGGTTTTGTTCTTGACCGTCCCTTCCCTGGAATTTAATTTCAAAAGCTTTAGTAAAATGCTGTCCAAGGTTGTGTGATGTACCAGCTTGCAATGCTTGACCGTCATGCATTAAAGCTTCCATAGTATAAGTTGCAAATGCTCCTGCAAATTTTTCTTTTTCACTTTTTTGTCCTATTACAACTGGTATAGCTAATAAATCTTCAGCAACTTCTTTGTAAATATTTAGCATTTGTAATGTTTCAGCTTGCGCCTCATCATAAGTTTCATGAAGAGTATGACCTTCCTGCCATAAAAATTCTGATGTTCTTAAAAATGGTCTTGTAGTTTTTTCCCATCTAACAACGCTACACCATTGGTTATATAAGTATGGTAAGTCTCTATAAGAAGTCAACCATTTTGCGTACATATGGCATATAATAGTTTCCGAAGTTGGTCTTACGACTAATCTTTCTCCTAACTCCTGGCTTCCACCATGAGTAACCCATGCTACTTCTGGTGCAAAACCTTCAACATGTTCTTTCTCCTTATTTAATAAACTTTCTGGTATTAACAATGGGAAATACATATTTTTATGTCCAGTTGCTTTAAATTTTGCATCAGCAAATTCTTGAATTTTTTCCCATAGAGCATATCCATAAGGTCTAATAACCATGAACCCCTTTACTGGTGAATAATCAACTAATTCATTTTTTAATATTACATCCGTATACCACCTGCTGAAATCTTCTTCCATTGGTGTAATTTCTTTTACAAAATCTTTTTCTTTCTTAGCCATTTTTACTCCTTTCAAATCATTACATATTATAAGTTAATTTTTGAATTTTAATATTTTTTTGAAAAATATAAACCTACCATCCAATTTTATTGCCTTTATAAGTTGCTTGATGTTTGTATGGCGCAGTCTCACAACACAAATTTATTTGCTCACTCTGTTCGCATAAATTTGGTGCTCGTTGCGGTTGACCTACCAACAATTTGCATTTCGCTTTCGCTCGTGCAAATTGGGTTAGGGCATACAAAACCCGCCTCTTAAAATCTAAGAGGCGGGTTATCCGCGGTACCACTCTAATTGCTGCTAATAAAATATTAGCAACATCTCATTTAAATAACGGTTTTACCGTTTGGGTTGTTACTCCCAAAAGCTCTAAGGCTGGTTCAACATATAGAGGGACAAAAGCTTTACACCGACCGCTTTCTCTCTTTAGACCATAAATGTTTACTACTCCTCTTCATAGCTGTATATAATTATATTTTATATTATATTAGGAACTTTTATTTGTCAATAGATTTTAATATTTTATATAGAATTTGTATTTAGTATTAGTATGTTTTGTTTTAAATTTTAGTTAGTATATGTGGTTAAAAATAGAATGTTCTAAATTTTATTTTTATTTGATGTAAGCGTCCCCTTTACTTTTAAAAATGAGCTTTCCAAAATGGAAAGCTCATTTTTAAATTATGCTAATTGTTCTTTTATTTGTGATGTACTATTATATTTTTCTATATCAAATTCTTTTTCACTTACTGCTACTAATAAAGAACTTGTTGCTGCAGCTGTAACATTAGTTGCAGTTCTTGCCATATCAACTATTGAACTGATTGGTGTAACTAAAACTATAATTTCTATTGGAAGACCTACTGCAGCAAATATTGCTGTTGTAGTTATAGTGGATGTTCCAGGAACCCCAACTGTACCAATACTTACTAATGTTGCAATTAATATTAAGAAAATATATTGTACTAAAGAATATTCTATATTTAATGAATTGATTGCGAATACTGCCAATAATGTTGGCCATATTCCTGCGCAACCTGGCATACCTACATTAGCTCCAAGTGGTGCTACGAATGATGCTATACTTTCAGATACTCCAGCACTTTTTAATGATTTTACTGTTACAGGAATAGTTCCTATACTGCTTTGTGATGTAAAAGCAACTGCCTGTGCTGGCCAAATATGTTTGAAAAAATTAATTGGGTTTAATTTAGCAACACCTGCAATCATTAATCCGCTAACTATATATGTTTGGATAATGCAAGCTATATATGCTATTATTAAAACAGAGAATAAAGGTAATAATTTATCAGGTCCATTGTTTGATACTGCGCTACCTACTAATGCTAAAACAGCATATGGAGTAAGTTCAATTATATATCCTATAACTCTGTAAATAACTTTTGCTCCTGCATCAATAAAATCTTTGAATGGTTTTACTTCTTTTTCATTTTCAGATGAAAGTGAAACTAATGCCACTCCCACAATTAATGAGAATAAAATCAAAGGTACTATTGAATTGTTTGCTGCTTGAGCGAAAATATTTTTTGGGAATAAATCAATAATAACTTGAGTTATTGCTGGAACTTCTTTTGGTGTATAATCAGTTGGTAAACTTACATTTGCCCCTTTTCCTACTTTTAACAATAATGACATAATTACTGTAAGTACTGATGCTATAAATGTACTTCCTGTTAACCAAAGAACGCTTTTAGCTCCAATTGATTTAAGTTTTTGAATATTTTTAAGTTGTGACAAACTTGATATAACACTGAAAAATAATAGCGGTATAACAAACGCTGATATTAAACTTACATATATTTTTCCTATTGGTTGTACATAATCTAATTTTCCTCTAAATACTATTCCAAGTACAATTCCTAAAACAAGAGCTATTATAGTTCTCACTCCGAAATCTACACCACGCTTAGCTAAATAAACTAAAATTCCTATTAATAATATTGCAAATCCTAATGCTGCAAATAAAGTTAAGTCTAAATTCATTTTGTATCTCCTTTTATTTTAAATGTAGTTGTTATTATTTAATTCTAAATATAAAATTAACTGCAACAACAACACATTTCCAAAGCCGAAGTTATTTTATAATCTACAGTAAATCTTTCCATAAGTACTACCTCCGTTTTGTNNTTTTGTTTATTTCATATATCTTTCATATATATTTAGTATGTTTACTATGGAATTATAATAACTCAATTATAATTCTTTGTCAATACTAATTTCAAAATAATTTTTTTAACAAAAAACCTCTTAATTTATTAGCATTTTACATTGTATAAGATTTTAATTTTAATATAATGCATATACTATTTTTATTCTTATTAACATTTTATTGTAAAATTTTTACAAATGACACATTGATAATTTTATCCTAAAATTGTATAATGAAATTAATTTAATATAACTTAATAGGAGGAGTAACATGAAGAAAAAAGTATTGAGTTTAGTTTTAATATGCTTATTAATTCTAAACAGTATTAGTTTTGCATTTGGCTTAGATCAAAATGAAACAACTAAAATTACTATTATTCACACAAATGATACGCACTCAAGGTTATTAGACACAGATGGCGGATTTGGATTCGCCAAAATTTCAACTATAATACAAAATACAATAGCAGAAAATCCAAACACAATAGTGGTTGATGCAGGGGATACTCTCCATGGAAAACCAATTGTCAATATCAGCAAAGGTGAAAATGCTATTAGAACATTGGATATAGCTGGTTATGATTTTATGACTTTAGGAAATCATGATTTTAACTATGGACAAGAAAGACTTTTACAACTTAGTCATATGTCAGACATTAAAATGTTAAGCGCAAATATTTTGGATAAAAACGGAGATTATTTATTCACGCCATATGTGATTAAGGAAATAAACGGAGTTAAAGTTGGAATATTTGGACTTACAACTCCTGAAACAGCATATAAAACAAGCCCAACTAATGTAGAAGGATTGACATTTGCTGATGCAGTTGAAGTTTCACATCATATGGTTGAAGAATTAAAAGACAAAACAGATGTAATAATTGCTTTAGCACATATTGGTTTAGATGAAAGTTCTGTTGTAACTTCTAAACAAATAGCTGAAAATGTTGAAGGCATAGATGTTATAATTGATGGTCATAGCCACACTCAACTAAGTACAGGTTTGATGGTAAACAATACATTAATAGCACAAACAGGTGAATACGATAAAAATTTAGGTTTTGTGAACCTACAAGTTCAAAATGGAAAAGTTATAAGCAAAGAAGCAAAATTACTATCTACAGATGCAGCTAAAGAAATTCCTCAAGACCAAAAAATGTTGGACTTTATTTCTTTAATAAATGTGCAAAATGCTGAAGTATTTGCTAAAGTAGTTGCTAAAACAGATATATATTTAGATGGAGTTAGAGAAAATGTAAGAACTAAAGAAACAAACCTTGGTAATTTATCAGCAGATGCAGTTAGATATGCATCAAAAGCTCAAATAGGATTTGTTAATGGGGGAAATATTAGAACTCCAATTGATATAGGAGATATTACATACGGTAAAGTAGCTGAATTATTCCCATTCGGAAATACAGTTCAAGTTAAGAAAATATCTGGAACTGATTTGAAAAATGCATTGGAACTTTCTGTAGGCGCATATCCTTCAGCACAGGGAGCATTTTTGCAAGTAAGTGGTTTAAAATTTGAGTTTGATCCTTTACAACCAAAAGGTTCAAGAATTAAACACATTATAGTTGGTGATGAACATTTTAATGCAGAATCTGAATATACAGTAGCTATTAATGACTTTTTAGGTATCGGCGGAGATGGTTATGAAATGTTTAAACCATATCCTGTTTTAAGTGAAATCGGAACTTATGAAGAAGTTTTTGCAGAATATTTAAATGCAAACGGAACAACAGGCTGCGAAGTTTCTGGAAGAATTGCTGTTACTCCTTCACCTACTGTACCTGTACCAACAACAGAACCTACAACTTCAGTTATAAAACCAACTGAGACAGTAGTTTCATACACTGTTGTATCTGGTGATGTTTTATGGAAAATTGCATTAAAATATAAAACATCATGGCAGGAATTAGCTAAATATAATAAGTTAGTAAATCCAAATTTAATTTTCCCTGGACAAATTATAAAAGTACCTGTTAAATAGCAAAATGGCGTTGCACTAATAAATCAGTGTAACGCCACTTTTAAATTATTTTTTATAGTAATAAATATCTTTTATCATTTCAGGTCGTATTTCCCAAATGTTTGCTTGAGTGGTATATATATTCCAATTATCAATATCAAATATTCTATACCAGCTGTCCATAACAATTTTCTTTTCCATAGGATAAAAGTTAGAGTATTTGCCATCGATAAAGGAAGTTGCTTCATATAACCCAAGTTTTTTGATTCTTTCATCATACATTTCAGAATCCTTTTTATCCTTTGGTATATACCAATGATTTAGCACATGATCCCACTTATTACCATCAAAATAAATCACTTCAGAGCTATCTACCTCAAGCTTATATGATATAGTATTTTCAATGGGACTTAGCATTCCCTCAAAGCTCACAGAACACCATATAGGAAATTCAATACCTTCTGGAACCATTATCTTGCTCTTAGCTGCATGAACAAACCATTTGTAAAGGTTTATATAAAATGGAGCAATATCTCTG
>DIVM01000179.1 GCA_002435835.1 Firmicutes bacterium UBA6132 | reverse complement strand
CCAGGGCATATCATATCTATCCCTAAATTTTCTATTCTTTTTATTGCTTGTAAAAAATATGATTTAAAAGGTGCAAGAATATTATCATAATAATATTTAAATGCACTCATATAATCATCTTGATTTTTAACAGTACTTTGTAAAACAGAATCTAAAGAATAATGCGCACCAAATGAATCACATGAAAATAAGATTTTGTCTTCTACTATATATGTATAAATAGAATCCGGCCAATGTAAGAATTTTGCATCTATAAATTTAAATGTTTTATCACCAAGAGATAATTCTTGTCCATCCTTTACTTCTATTGATTTAAAAGGACAATTACAAATATGTTTCAAAAAATCCAATGCAGATTTAGAACCAACTATTTGTATATTAGGATTTATATTAAGAAGTTTTTCAATAGATCCTGAATGGTCAGGTTCAGTATGATTTATTACTATATAATCAACATCCGAAACACTAACATTTAATTCATTTAATTTTTCCATATAATCATCAAAGAATTTTAATTTGACCGTTTCAATTAAGGCAGTTTTTTCACTTCCTTTAACTACATATGAATTGTACGAAGTTCCAAACTCAGTATTCATAATTATATCAAAAACCCTTAGTTCAGGGTCCAAACTTCCAACCCAATAAATATTATCTTTAAGCTTTAATGTTTTCATTTTATCCTCCAATATAACATTTTAGTACTACTGTTTAATTTACCCTACAGTTGTAATTTTAAACAATTATTTATATTGTTCATTCTAACTCATGGATTATATTTTGTAAATAAAAAAGGTAATGAATTAAAACTTTCATCTCGAATTCAATACCTTATTTATAAATTATTTATTTGTCTTTGACATCTATTACTTCTTGCATTTTTTCTTTACCCAAATACTCAGGTAGTTCCATACCTGCCATATTAAACATTTCTTGCATAGGAGGAATTGATTTTAACATTCCTGATAAAAAGTTTGATGTAGCAGTCTTATCATCACCGCTTCCACCACCATCCCATACAGTAACTTTATCTATTTTAATATTTTTAATAGCTTCCACTTGAATTTTAACTAAATTTTCTATTTTATCTGCTATCATCAACTTAACTGCTGCATCAGGATTACCACCTGCAGCTGAAACTAATTGATTAAAACCTGCTGCCTGTTTCTTAAGAATTTCTTCAGTACCTCTTGCCTGTGCTTCCATTTTAGAAAATATAGCATCAGCTTCACCTCGAGCTATTCTTCTTGATTGTTCCGCTTGTGCTTCAGCTTCTATTTCAAGTTTTTCTTTATATATTTGAGCTTCAACTATGATGTCAGCTTCTTTAGTGGCACGTTCTTTAGCTGCCCTTGTTTTTTCAGCAGCTTCCTCTGCTACATATGCTTCCTCCAGAGATTTTGCTATTTGAACTTTTTCAGCAGCAGTTGCAATTTTTAATGCTTCTGCTTCTTGTTCCCTTCTTAATGCATCAGATTTTGCAACAGTAATTTTAGCAGTGTTTTCACCTTCTACAGCTTGAGCATTTGCACTGGCAACTTTAACCCTTTTATCCATTTGAGCATTTGCTTCACCTATGGAGCCATCCCTATCTTTTTCAGCGACACTTTGTCTTGCATCATTTATAGCTTTAGCTGCAGCTTCTTTACCAAGTGCATTAATATATCCAGATTCATCATTAATATCAGTTACATTAACATTTATTAATCTTAAACCAATTTTTTTAAGTTCAGATTCAACATTAGAAGATACTGCTTCTAAAAATTTATCCCTATCAGTGTTAATTTCTTCAATATCCATTGTAGCAACAACTAAACGAAGTTGACCAAAAATTATATCTTTAGCAAGATCCTTTATTTTTTCCATACCTAACCCTAAAAGTCTTTCAGCTGCATTTTGCATTATGCCATCTTCTGTAGAAACACCTACAGTAAAACTTGAAGGTACATCTATACGAATATTTTGCCTGCTAAGCGCATTAGTTAAATTTACTTCTATGGATAATGGAGTTAAATCCATATATTTATATGATTGAATAACAGGCCATACAAAAGATGCACCACCATGAATACATTTAGCGCTTTTAGCACCACCTCCATCAGACTTTCCAACCATACCATAAACTACAAGAATTTTATCAGATGGACATTTTTTGTAACGTGATAATAAAGCAATTAATGTTCCAAAAACAAGTAAAACAATTACTACAATTAAAATAAGATACTGCATTAGCTTTCCCCCTCAAATTTTTACTCTTGTTTTTCAACAAGCAATGTATTAATATCTATAACATCAACAACAAAAACCATAGTCCCTGTTGATAATATTTGATTATTGTTTGTCATTGCATCTATTTCCGTATATCTTTCTTGAATAGTAATTTGAATTTTTCCTTTTCCTTTTTTATTAGCTGGAATTGGTATATAAACTTGACCTATTTTCCCAACAGCATTTTTAATATTTATATTGCCTTTTCTTTGCATTTTTGAAATAGAATAAAACATGAAGGCAATAAAAAACATACCTATAAATCCGCATACAATTGCAATTAAAAAAACCAAAAAAACATTCAACTTATTATTAGCTAATATGGCACCAACCCATCCGAACAAAGTAAAAAATGCAACAATACCCCTTATAGAAAAAAATTTCAAATTTGATGCACTTTCAATAAAATCAATATTATTTGATTCTACAGATTCTAATGATGATAGAGAATCAAACATAGTTACATCAGTATCCACATTTCCATCAAAATCAATATCTACATCCGTGTTTCCGATTCCTAAAATAGTAAGTAAAGTTTGTATTACTAATATAAGAGTTGCTGGAATTGCACAGTAATAAAATATTTGTTCTAAAAATGATATATTATTCCACCAATTAGACATGGAGCCTCCTTGAGTTTTTAAATATGAAATTAATTTTTAATTCCGCTAATATATATGGTAAGACTATCCCTTTTAATTATATTCATAAAAAACAAAAGTAGACTTTTTAAAATTCTCGATAAATAAAGGAAATATTAAGCATAAAAAAACAACGAAATGCGCCTGTTCATGTTTCTCACAGAACACATTCCGTTGTTTTAATTATCCGCACTACTCTCAGAATTATATTATTTTATCTCTAAGAAATTTAGTGCAATCTCTTATATTAATTTTATTCAATCTTTTTATGGCCATACTTTGTTAGCTTTTAATCCAGTCCATAATTCATCTTTATCTTCTTCAAAGATGTAATCATGGCTGTTTGTAGCTTCCATTACAGCTTCATAATACCATTCTGTAACTAAATTATCAGACCATAACATTGCATCAGGATGTATATTTTCTTCAGGAACTATTCTTTCAAGAACATTATTAATCAATGTCATTGCTTCAGCTCTTGTTATATCTTGTTCTGGTTTAAATGTTAAATCTGGATAACCTTTAATCCATCCCTTGTTTTCAGATGAAGTTATATACTTCTCTGCCCAATGTCCAAATATATCTGTAAATTTAGTTGAGTTGCTAAGCTCAAGCTTATCAAATTTAGCTGCTATGGTTGCAAATTCTGCTCTTGTAATAGGAGCTGAAGGTCTAAATGTTCCATCTGGGTAACCTTTAATTATACCAGCATTATACAATGTTGATATTGCCCTATTTGACCATTCATGATTTTCCATATCTGTAAATTGATTAGTATCACTTAATAAACTGTTTCTGCTTTCATCCGTTAACAGCCTATAGAATATCATAGCAACTTCTTCTCTTGTTATGTTATTTAGAGGTCTTACATCTCCCTCTGGATAACCAATTACATAAGCGAAGTGATCAAATTTTTCAAGCTCTGCCAATGGAACTTCTGGATCAGTGATAGTGGTTCCACCGCCACCACCACCGCCGCCGCCACCAGTGTAGGTGTTGGTTGCAGTAAAGCCGCTAATGCTTGCATTATAATTATCTACCGAGTTTTCTGTTATAGTGTAGTTTATTGTTCTTCCTGTTTCTTCATTATACTTTGGTACCGTAAATGTGTGAGAAGTATTTCCATTCGTCAATACTATTTCTCCAACTTTTATACCATCAGCTAACAGATTGATTGTTATACTTGGTCTGTCATTAGCCGAACCACCACTCCAAATTTTTGTTACTTCAATATTTCTTGTTACATTATCCATATTATATAACAAATCTATTGTAGTAGTTGTCACATATTTTATTGCAGTACCTGTTATAGCAGTTCCTGTTACTGCTGAACCTGTTGTTACTGGAACTTCTATATATTCTGGTTCTGTAACTGAATCTTCTTCAAAGCTAAAATATGTGTATCCGGTTTTCACTCCCAAAACTGCATAATGTTGAATGTCAATACCCTCACCATCATGCTCAACTTCGGAATCTTCAAGTATGCCAGTTGTGTCTTCCCTGTCATAATTACGTGTTTTAAATCCATCCTCGTAATTCCAATTGATGACATACTTGTCAGCTTTGATTACTTCAACCTCAGTATAGTAGAAATCAATAACATTATCTCCATGTCCCAGTGTTATAGTTTTCTCCGTTTGACCTACCTTGTTGAAACCAGGGAAATTCTTAGCAACTTCAGTTACTTCCGAACCATAAATGCCACTCTTTGTTACTGTTTCAATAGGCACTTCATTTCCAATTTCCCAATAGTTTACAATGTATTCAACATTTTGAACAGTATTAGTTACGGTAAAACCTTCTTCAAAACTACCAGTAATATCAACAACATAACCTTCAACTTCAAGTTCCGATACTGTGTAGCCGGCGTAGTCAATTTCCCACATACCATCACCGAATTCATATTTAGGTAACTTGAATGAACCGCTCCAGTTATTGTCATCATTTAAGGTAAGTTCATAACCTGTGCCTGATCCTTCAGAATCTAACAGTTCAACTGTTACCTCGTCTCCTTCCGGACCTTCCCAAACCTTTGTTACCGGTATGTTAATTGCCTCAATATTGTATATTCCGAATCCGTCTCCACCCCAACTTTCTACTTCACTAATATAACCATCAAGAGTTTCCTCTTCAACTGTATATTCTGAGTAGTCAATTTCATTGTTGTTTCCATCATACATTGGCATTGCGAATGAACCATACCAGTCGCCATTTTCATCAGGAGTAATTGTTATTGAATTAACGCTTACACCTTCACCATTTAGCAGATGTATTACAATACTTTCAGGTCTTTGAGAATGTTCTTCACCATCAATCCAGTTTTTCAATACGTTTATTTCTACAGTAGTTTCTGTAATTGTAAGTGTTCCTGGCACTAATGTTATATCATAGTTTGCTG
>DIVM01000139.1 GCA_002435835.1 Firmicutes bacterium UBA6132 | reverse complement strand
TAAGAAATAGTCTGTCTCTTGTTAAATTATTATATGTATAGTAAAAGTTTTTATCATTGTCGGTCTTAAATAATGCATTAACAAACTGTAGATCGTTTATAGAATCGCTTATGTTATTATCTTCAGGAGCTAAAGCTACTTCCTTTAAATTTTGTGATGTTGGATTGGATAAGCTATTATTAAAAGCTATATTGATCTTGTTTCCAAAGTAATTCTCGCCTTTATAAACAGGTAAATACAAAAAAGAAATTATTAAAAGACATAGCGTAATTGGAGCAAGAATTTTAGGAACCAATCCAAATCTTTTATTAATTTTTCTTTTTGATAATTTTTCAGAAATATCAACTATTGCTCTCTTTACTCTTAAGTTTAAATCTAAGGACGTTTCTTCAGATATATTGTTTGTATTTGAAATTTTTAGTAATATATTCTCTTCGTTATAAAAATTTCTACAATCACTACAATTGGATAAATGATTATTTATTTGAATAGAGGGATTTGATCCTCTATTAATTATTATCCATTCTTTAATTTTTTTACATTTTTTTAATTTATTCATTTTTTCTTCTCTTATTTTCAGTTATTTCTTTTATTTTTATCGACAGTGAATTTCTTGCATTAAAAAGTCTGCTTTTTACAGTGCCTTCAGGAATAGAAAGTATTATAGAAATATCCTTTATGCTGAGTGTTTTAAAATAAAAGTATTCCAAAATTTCTTTCTCCTCCTTATTTAATTCAATTAATCCTTTTTTTAAACAATTTGCCTCTTCTGTAATAAATACTTCTTCCTCTTTACTTGGTTCTGAAAATTCATAATTTAATATTTCATAATCTAATTGAATTGTCTTCCCATGCTTCATCATATAAGAGGTTGCTTCGTTTTTCATTATTTTATATAACCAGGGTCTGATAGGATATCTTGGATCAAATTTATCTATAGATTTAAAAAAATTGATAAAAGTTTCAGATACTATATCTTCCGCAATGTCTCTGTTTTTTAAAAATTTCAATGCAGAATTAAGCAATTCATCCTTGAAATAATTGTATATTTCTGACATTGCTCCCGAATCACCATTTTTGCTTTTAAGAATAAGGCTTTTTTCTTCTTCTCTTGATAATTTTTCCATTTTAATAAACGTTCAATAAAGCTTCGAATAACTTAATGATACATAAAGTTTAGAAATTGAGCAATTAAGAAAAGATAAATATTTAAAATAATCTTATATTGGTATTGTCTCCAGCATATATGTTTATATGCAATTCTTGATTATTTCCATATATCCTGCATCTATTGCCAACAACACTATCCTTTATATAAGCGTCTTCAACAATTGTATCTTCCATAATAATTGAATTTTCAATTATACTATTTCTAATAGTTGAATTATTTCCTATAGAAACATGATCTAATATTTTGCTATTTTCAATTATTGCTGAGTCTGATATTCTGGTTTTTTTTTTAATTATGTTATCTAAAACAAATGTATTAGCAGTTAATAAATTATTAAAATTTCCAATATCTATAAATGTTCCTTTATATTTAATTGCTTTTACCTTTTTATTGTCCATTAATAAATATTTAATGGCATCAGTTATTTCGAGTTCTCCTCTTAGGGATGGTTTGATATTCTCAATTGCATTGAAAATAGTAGGTTTAAAATAGTAAATTCCTACAATAATTAAATTCGATTTAGGATTTTCAGGTTTTTCAACTAAATTGGAAACACTACCATTGGAGTCCAATTCAACTACCCCGAATGGTCTTGGGTCTGTTACTTCACTAACCAATATCATTGAATCAGAATCTAAATTATTTTCATTATACATTTCTTTCAAACCATCAGGAATTAAATTATCTCCAAGAAACATGAGAAAATCATCCTGGCCTATAAAATTCTTTGCAGAATAACATGCATCAGCTAAACCATTTGATTTTTCCTGGATTATAAATGTAAAATCAAGACTATTAGAATATCTGTTTTTTTCCAGATATTCTTCAAATATGTTTTTTGTTTCCCTATTTACGACTAACCCGACACTTTTGATCTTATACTTTATAATATCATCTAGCAGATAACTTAAAACCGTCTTATTTCCTATAGTCAGAAGATGTTTTGGTATGGAAAACGTAAATGGTTTTAATCTTTTTCCTTTACCTGCACATAAAATAATTGCTTTCATTTATCCATATTTTTAGCAATTATCATTAGATCTAAAATATTTACTATATCATCCTCATTAAAGTCAGCTCTTTCGTCATATTTTTCTTCACCCTTTTTGTAACCAAAGCTTTGCTGTAAATATTTTAAATCAATACTATTAACTTTCATGTCTCCGTTAATGTCACCTAATTTTTCAACAGCTTCTGCATTTACTTCTATCTTACCACTACCTCCATTAGTTTTTATGTTGATTGTTCCTTTATTTCTACCCCGATCAAGTTTACTTCCATCAACTTTTACTCTTATTGTCTGGTCATTTGAGAAATATTCTTTAGTTTCAAATGTGATCCATTGATCCTGCGATGATAACTCTATATGTAGTGTACTTGTACCGAGGTTAGTCACCTTAAAGCTTTTTTCCTTAATCATTTTAGATTCAATCTTTCCAAAATCTAATTTGGTTAAATTAATGCTCATTTTAGGCTCTAAGAATTTAAAATTCACTGTAAATTTCATCTTGATTCCAGATTCACTTACATTAGTTAAAAAAAGACATGGTCTTG
>DIVM01000048.1 GCA_002435835.1 Firmicutes bacterium UBA6132 | reverse complement strand
CCCGGTACTTTTACATTTTTGGGATGTAATGTTCTTGCTTTAACTATTTTTTGTACTTGAGCAATTACTATGCCTCCATTGTTGTGGGTAGCTTGTGCCATAGCCAATGCATCTAAGTATGCTATTTCATCCTCCATACTTATATAACCCTCTGTGTCAGCAGTTGTTCCTCTTATAATTGCTACATCTATTGGAATTGACGGATAAAACAGATATTCCCTTCCGTCGATTTCCATAATTTTAATCAACTCTTCTTTTGTGCATTCATTTAATTTACCGCCTTGTTGCCTCGGATCTGCAAATGTTCCTAAACCTACATGAGTTAATATTCCTGGTTGTCCTGCTGCAGATGTTCTCAGCAATTGAGATAAAACGCCTTGTGGAAAATTATATGCTTCTACTTCATTTCTTTCAGCCATTTCAGACAACCTTGGTGATTGACCCCAATGACCACCAATAATTCTTTTAACCATTCCTTTTTGTGCCAATGGAGACATCCCCCTATCTGCACGATCACCAAGACCTGTGGAATGATAGTATGTCAAATTTTTAGGTTCCTGAGTTTCTTTATATCTTTTAGCTAAAGCTTCAATAACAGAAGTAGCTTCAGTTAATCCTCCTCCTGCACCACAGAATGCAACAGTTGAATTATCAGGGACATATTTAACAGCTTCATCAGCAGTCATAATTTTGGATAAATTCGCATTCCTTAAATCTTTTCTCATAAAGCTTTTCCTCACATATTTTATTTTTATATTTCCTAACTATAAAATCAAAAAAAGTTCCGCATTGTGGAACTTAGTTCCATATATTTATGGTATCATAACCTTAATTTTTTGTCAACCTATTTTTACTACTTTCAAAATTTCTCTGATTGATTTAAGAAAGTATATTAGCAAATCAAAATTGATAATGATAGATAATGTAAAATAAAAATTAGTAAAACAAAATCGCATGACTGTACAATTACTTTAATTATTTAAACTAAAAAGATGCAAAGGCAAACTCGTTTCGAGTATTGCTTTTGCACCTTTTTGTATAAGTAGCCTATATGATTTTTATTTATCATTAGAAGACTTGCTTTAAATTAATTTTTTATAAATAATCTATGTATTTTTTTAGACATATATTAATACATTTTATTAAAATTTTATTATTTAAGTTCTGAATTATTTTCACTTGTCATTTAATCATTACGATTAAAAATTGTCTATTTCAGATTTGATTTTTATTGCCATCTCATCATTTGGATTAATTTTTAATGCAACTTGTATATCTTCTTTTGCTCTGTCTATTTTTCCATTATATAAGCACGCTACTGCCCTGTTACAGAAAACTTCACAGTTTCCTGGTTCTAAGTTTAAAAGTGTTGTAAATAATTCTTCTGCTTCAGTATATTTTTCTCTGCACATTTTACAAAGTCCAAGTTCATTTAAAGCTTCTTTTTGATTTTCTTCTATTTTTAATACATTTTCAAAATATGTTTCTGCTATTTTATATTCTCCTAACATTCTATAAGCAAGACCTATAAAAAACAATAAGTTCCACCATCCGTTAAATATTTTTACTAATGGAAGTAGTAATTCTAATCCTTCATTTGGTTGTTCTTTTAAAACTAAATTAAATCCATTTTCATAATCAACAAATGGTTTCAAATCTATGAGTTCTTTTCTTATTTCGTCTATTCTTAATGGATCGTCATCTAACTCTTGATGTTTTATCCAAAATAATTCTGCTTTTGCATATAGCTGCTTTAACTTATAATAATATCCAAGTTTATAATAGGAAAGGGCAAATCTTTCGTCATAATCTAAACATTTTTCATAATAGTCATGTGCTTCTGCTAAGAAAAACTGATTTGTTTCTTCAGCATTTTTAGCTTTTGAGTCAGAACCTCTTTTTTCAAGTACAGATGCATATATGAAACATGTTTTTTCATCTCTTTTTATATTTATTAATGCTTTTCCGTACATTACACCATCTTCATTTTGACTATCATCAAAATTATTGATACAAAGCATTATATATGGTACTAAATCAAAATTTAATACATTAAGCATTTCGTGATAAATATCTAAATATTCAAAATTTTCATCAGTTGCTTGAATACAAATTATTCCGTCTATAATATTGTTTATTGTTACACCATCATAGTCTTCTTGCTTTTTAATATCCTGTAATAATTTTTCCACTCTAACTGGAACAGGTAATTCTTGTTTAGTTATGTAGACCTTATCTTTAAAATTAATGGAAGCACCTTTTTTTAATGTAATAAAAGATAAGTCTTCTCTTTTTTTCTCAAAAAATTTTTTCATATATTTACTTTTGTTTATCATAGTAGTTATACTCCTTATATTATATTTATTTTGTATGTTTTGCATCTATTAAAAAAATTAGCTTTATTTTCATATATAAATATAGTTGCATTACCGCCTATATCAACTAATCTAAAATCATTTAATATTTTATCATCTTTATTTACATGTTTAAAATATTTTTCTTTAAATTTTTCATCAACAGCTAATGATCTTTTTTGTATTCTAAATTTTTCTTCTGCTATCCTATTTAAATAAGTAGGAATTTCTTCTCTTTGATTGTTATATACAAAATCATAGCGAAGTAAACTTATGAATTCATCAGTGATTTTATCTTTATAAACCATATATTTATATAGTATTTCATAAAGTTTTTTCCTGCCATGTGATATTTTATAAAGTTCATTTGTTTGCCAGTATGCACTGAACTCTTCATAAAATTCAAAAGGCGATTCTGTAAACATATTTTCCAAGATATAATGAAGTGATTTTTCAAAATATTTTTCATTGTAATATTTATCTACTAATTCTTCTATTTGTTTTAACTTTAGCATTTCTCCAAGTGTTATATATTTAGTACAATATGTTTCATATGGAGCAGTTTTTCTATATTTAATTTTATGTTTTTCTTTATCTTCATATATTTTAGTTCCTTTTAAAACTTTTAAAAATCCAAGCTGAATTTTTTCAACATTTAAAGCATGGATTCCATCAAATGATTTTTTAAATGATTCATAATTTTCATAAGGAAGTCCAGCTATTAAATCAAGATGCATGTGTATATTGTTGTTTTCTTGTATTTTACTTACTACATTATAAACTTTTTGTATATCCATATGTCTGTTTATCTCGCAAAGAGTTTCTTCATTTAATGACTGGATTCCTATTTCAAACTGAAACATGTTTACAGGCATATTTGTTAAATAATTTAAAAATTCTTCATTTATAATGTCCGCTGTTATTTCAAAATGAATGTTCATATTTTTTGGATTATTATTTTTAATGAACTCCATTATTTCCATGGACCTTTTATAATTAGCATTAAATGTTCTATCTACAAATTTTATTTGCCTTGCATTAGTTTTTAAGAGTTTACCCAAATCTTCTTTGACCCTTTCAATAGAAAAATTCCTCATTGTTTTATCTATGGAAGACATACAAAAGCTACAGCTGAAAGGACACCCTCTTGATGACTCATAATATATTATTTTTTCTTCAAAGCTATCTTCTTCTAAATATGGATATTTAATTACATCAAGATCTTGGATAGGCTCTATATTTCTATTTATAATAATGCTTTCATTTTCTCTATATGATAGTCCATTGACTTTTTTAAACTTAGGTTTTTTAGAATGTATTTGATGTAGGAAGTCTTTAAATGGAATTTCACCTTCACCTGATATGACATAATCAACAAATGTTTCTTCTTCCATAAATTTTTGAACTTCAAATGATACTTCTGGACCACCGCATAATATTTTAATGTTTGGCATTGCTTCCTTAAGAATAATGGCTATTTCTTTTATATATTCTATATTCCAAATATAACATGAAAAACAAAATACATCTGCTTTTGAATTATATAATTCGCCTAATATATAATCCTCTTTTTGATTTATTGTAAATTCTCTTATTTCTATATCATATCCATCATCTAAAACAAAATTTCTCAAATATCTAACAGCAAGATTTGCATGAATGAATTTTGAATCTAATGATACAAGTAAAATTTTCATATTTTCACCTTTAGTAAACCTAATTTATTTTTAAGTATGATTTCAGTATTGCTTCTTTTTAAAGTTATACATTTGCCAAGCAAGGGATGAATGAAGGATGAAGATTTTAAAAATTCTTTTAAATCCGGTATATTAGTTATATTTAGCTTTAACTTTTCAGGATTAACAGTTCCTTTTCTTAACTTAAGCAAATATGAAGCAAAATTATTTAATACTTCAGAATTTTCTTTGTTAGGTATTTTTGTAACAGAACTTTTATTTAATATATGTTGCAAGGATTTATATTTTAATATAATTTCTTCTGTGAAAAAGCTTGATTTTGTTAACAGTTTTATTCTTTCTTTTTCAAAATCTATAAAATGGCTTTTATCCATTATGTTGTTTAAATCTATACTTTTTATAAAATCCTTTATAGAAAATGATATGAGTCTTTCTTTTAAATTTGTATTTAATAAGTCCATATCCATTTCTATTATTTCTTCAGTTGTTAAATAATCATAAATACAGGATGAAAGTATAATTGCATCGAGTATTGATTTTGGATTTGTTGTATAAAATGATATTAATTTTAAAGTCTCTTCTAACACAAATTCATATACTGTATTTGATGCTATTAAAGGTAATATTTTATATTCAAGCAATGAATCATTTATATTTGATGATACTTGAGTTTTTATGTAATATTCAATCGTTTCATCATGGCCGTTTTTGTAGTATTTAAATGTATCAACTTCTCTTTTATATCTTACTAAATCAAATGCACAGCCAATTTTATTTTCATATGGAACTAAAGACTTAACTGATAAAATAAACAATTGGAATTCTATGTTAGGAAGTTGTTCTAACATGCTATCTTCATAGCAGTAGTTTAATAGATTGTAAATTTTAGATAGCATTTTTCTCCTCTGTTTTTGTAATAAACTATAAATTATATAAATGAAATGTATATTATGATTAATGGTTATTTGGATATTTTTATAAAATATCTTAAAAATGATGACAAGCCGTATAGATTTTACTTATCAGGTTATATCTGTATCTTTAAATTAAATAAAAATAGAATCCACAGACTTCTGTTGATTCTATTATACAATTAATTTTTATATTTTACAAACTCTTCTTTAAACTCATTTGTATAGTCTAAAATCTGTGCTGAATATTCACTCATAGCTAAATTTTTATATGGAGATCTTTTTTCTTTCATATATTCTGATAGACCTTGCTGACCTCTGTTGTATGCTGTTAGAGCTTTATTTATATCTTTTTCATATAAATTATATAAATATGAAAGCTGAGAAATAGTTAGCTTAATATTGTATTTTGGATTAAACAAATTCTCCGGGTTGTGATCATATCCTAAATTTTCAGCAACTATATTTGCTGTACTCTCCATTAACTGACCTAAACCCCTTTCACCTGCCTGTCCTACTGCATATTGATCAAAATTGCTTTCTCTTTTCATAAGTCCAAGTATTACAAATGGATCAATATGTGATTTTTTACATTCTTCAAGCATGAAGCTGCATTCTTCATAAGATAAATTAGTAAGATTTTTGGCATATTCAATTAATTTTTGATCCTGTATATATGTATCTTTTAAAATATAGACAACAGAATCACTTTTAGACAAATTTTTAGATACAGGCATGTCCTTTGCTTCAGCAGTCATGCTTATATTAAACATCATAAAATAGGAAACAAAACAAATGGACACCAGTGTTGCTAAATATTTTTCATGTTTCATTTTCATCACCTTCATTTAAATAATATAATTTAATTTTTATATTAAATTATTAACAATCATTATATTAACATTAATAATCTAATTAGAATTTATTAATAATATGAATGCTTGTTTATATTTAAATTATATTTTTAATTTGATTTTAGGTCAATGATGAAAGATTAGAAGTATTGATGTATTTTGTCTTGTTTTGACTAATTTAATATTTTGAGCATATAAAAATAAAAAAAACTGATTATTTTTGTGTTGTTTGTCATGTTATATTTCAATTAAGTTATAACTAAATTAAATAAAAAAACAAACAAACTCAAGTTGGAACTTGAGTTTAGACTATGACAAACCCTTAAAGTGTCATTCTAAACGCAGTGAAGAATCTATTATTCATTGAAATAAAAGATCCTTCACTATGACTCAGGATGACATACTTAAATTAATAGCGTATGATAAAATTACATTTTTTCAGGTGCTTCCATACCAAGAAGTTCTATACCAGCTTTTAAAACTGAATTTACTACTTTTGTAAGCAACAATCTTGCTTTTTTAACTTCAACATCTTCTACTATAATAGAACATTCATGATAGAATCTGTTAAACTCTTGAGCTAAGCTTACTATATATCTTGTTATAAAAAATGGTTCATATTTTTCATGAGCATCTAAAACTGCTTGCTTGAAACCTTCTACTTTTTTAATTACATTAAATGATTCTTTGTCTGTTAAAACTGAGAAATCTACATTATCGTCTACTTCTATATCTGCTTTTCTTAATAAACTACAAGTTCTTGCATATGAATATTGAACATATGGTCCTGTTTCACCTTCAAAGCTTAAAGTTTTATCCCAAGAGAACATATAATCTTTTATACGGTTATTGAAAAGTTCTTGGAATATAACTGCGCCTATACCAACTTGTTTTGCAACTAACTCTTTATTTTCAAGATTTGTATTTCTTTCATTTATAATTTCAATTGTTTTTTCAATAGCCTTTTTAAGAACATCTTCTAAGAATACAACTCTACCTTTACGAGTTGAAAGTGTACCGTCTTCAAGACTTACTGTACCAAACATTACGTGAACACAGTCATAAGCCCATTCATGTCCCATTAACTCAATTATTTTTCTCCATTGATCAAAATGAAGCTTTTGAGGTGCACCAACAACATATATATTTTTGTAAAAATCATATGTTTTCTTTCTATACATAGCAGCAGCTATATCACGAGTTACATACAGAGTTGATCCATCGCTTTTTTGAATTACAGCATCTGTAAATCCGTAATCTTGAAGTTCTACTACTTTAGCTCCTTCAGAATCTTTTAATAAGCACTTATCTTCTAATTCAGCAATTATTTCAGGCATTTTATCTGAATAAAAACTTTCACCTGCATATGAATCGAATTTTATTCCGAACATGTCATAAACGCGGTTGAATTCTTTTAAACTTACTTCTCTAAACCATGACCAAAGTCTCTGAGCTTCTTCATCGCCGTTTTCTAATTCTTTAAACCAATATCTTGCTTCATCCTTATATTCAGGATGTTGTTCAATTTCAGCATTATATTTAATATATAATTTTAAAAGTTCAGGAATTGGATTTTTTTCAATAGCATCAACTATTTCAGGTGTTGCCCACTTTTTGTAAGCTGAAATTAGCATACCAAATTGTGTGCCGTAATCTCCTAAATGGTTTATTGAAACTGTATTGTAACCCAAATATGTGTAAATTTTATGTATTGAATTTCCTATTAAAGTGGAACGAATATGTCCTATGTGAAATGGCTTAGCTATATTTGGTGAAGAAAATTCTACAATAACAGTTTTTCCTTGTCCTACATTAGTGCTTCCACATTTCTCTTTTTCTTGGAATGCTTGTTTCAATATTTTTTCTGCAAAATGTTTTTTATCTACAAAAAAGTTAACATATGGTCCAGCAGATTCAATTTTTTCAAACTCTTCTAAATTACCTATTTTTTGAACAATATCTGCTGCTATCATAGCAGGAGATTTTTTGTATTTTTTTGCAAATTTAAAACATGGAACTGCATAATCGCCCATATCTTGATTTGGTGGTATTTCAATCATTTGAAGAGCTTCATCTAAAGTTATTTCATTATCAACTTGAATAAAAAGCTCTGCAACTTTTTCTTTAAAGTCCATTTTATCCTCCATATATAATTATTTTATATATTTACAATTTAGTAATTATTAATAATTATTATTAAATATTAATTATTATGATATATTATCACAGCATTTTTTACAAGTCAAGTTCAGTTTCACCGTCGCCTTGAGTAATATGCCATTTTTCATGACCGTCAATTTCATCCATGGTTAACTTATGAGATAATATGTTTGCAATCATCATATTATTTTTAGGTGGTTTTCTTGTAATCATGAAACCATTTTGTAATAAAGCATTTTTATACTTACCATATAAACCTGTTCCTATTACTACATATTCAAGATTATTGTCAAAACAATATTTTGAAACACCATTAGCTAAAGCTTTTATGTACGCATCATTATCAGGATCTGTGAAAAATTCAACCGCAGATGTCATTTTAGAACCATTTGCTTTAGAATTATGTAATATAGCAAATCC
>DIVM01000328.1 GCA_002435835.1 Firmicutes bacterium UBA6132 | reverse complement strand
AGCAAATCTCAGCTTCCCGCTATTTCTATTATTATCTATATGATTGTAAAATTTGATTTCTTGATTGGTAGAGAAGTTATCGTTTAACCAAATGCTAGTATTATCACTATTTTTATTTATAAATATACCACTGTTGTCTGATTTTAATGTTGGATACTTTTCTACCCGAAAATCAGTTGACTTATCACTGTCACCAACAACTATTTGGAACCTTCGGCCTAATACAGAATATTTACGATACTTGATAAATTCTATATCAAGTCTTTTTACATCAGGATATTTTATTATTGCTATAANNTTAATTGAAATGGTATATTATAAGACTTATTAGGATTAATTTTGAAATCATAATCTAATATTTCTTTATTATCAATAAGAAATTTTGATTGCACGAAATCAATAAAAACTATCATTTTAAATGTCCATGCTTGATTATTTATATGATTTATTGTTATTATTTTCCTAAATTCGTTTTCCGAACTTAAATTATACTTATACGAGTTTTCTATATTTCCGCTTAAGTCGAAGATACCAATTGAAATTGCATTTGCATTAGTTTTTATAGGTATTTCGTATTGCTTTTGTATTTCGGCTTCTTCAGGTTTTAAACTAATTGTTTGTGTAACTATTTTTGCACCTGACTCGCACCCTTGTAGAAAAAATAATAAAAATATGATAAAAAAGATTTTGCAAAATATGTATTTCCGCATGAAATCACTCCTGTTTCCTTAAGTAGAATGTATTTAAATTGATTTATAATAAATGAACAAGGTTGGGAGGTTAATCTCCCAACCTTGCGTAAATAATAGTTTACACGCTATCATATGTACTTAATGAGGAATACCAATCAGTATAACCTTCATTTTTACAAATATGGTTGCTCTCGTTAGTTGCGTCAACTACAGACATTAAAGGAACACTCACGGTACAAATACCTTCTATACCTATAAAGTCTGAATTATTATAATATCCGTCGCTATACCGCCCTTCAGAGCCAAAAGGCCAATTGAAATTCACATTAAAGCAGGCGTCTATATAAATGTAATCAATTGGGCTGGTTGCTGCTGTAGTTGCAAAACCATTTGCCTTTTTAGAATCAGCATTAACTTCACAATATGAATTATATTCAAGTGTAGATTCAGTATTTAACATGCGTACGTTAATTAGACTACTAGGGACCATTTTTGCCGACTCTGTAATACTTTTGCTAGACAAAAACATTTATTATGCTAAACTAAAAGGGCTAAAACATGAAACAGTCAATATTCGTAAAAAGAAGTATGTCGTCAAAGACTTATATTCTATTTTGGGAGTTTAGCATTCAATTACTTGACTTATAAGTTTACAAAATATAACATGGAATTAATAAGGACAGTATACTCTTGTTCAATATAGCGAATTAAAACTATAGTTTGTGGAGGCGGATTGTGAGTATTGAGATAAAACGAGCATGTATAGTAGATGCAGAAGAGATAGTTCAAGCAAAAGCAGATGCTTTTAGAGAAGAACTCGCAATGTATAAACGTCCTTCTAAATTTAATACAGTACAAGAGATTGATTTCATAACCAATAATTATTCCTATATTTTGAAAGACGACAACCAAATTATAGGTGGAATAGTTGTTACAGATAAAGAAAATGGGCATTATCATTTAGGACCTATATTTGTCAAATTAGAATATCAAAATAAAGGTATTGGTAGTCTTGCGATGAAATTTATAGAAAATGAATTTCCAAATACAAATAAATGGACATTAGAAACACCTTATTTGAGTTACCGTAACCATCATTTTTATGAAAAACATGGCTTTATAAAAGTTGGAGAGACTGAACCTGACCCTGAACGGAATGGGTTCTATTTATTTTTGTATGAAAAGATTTGTTATTAGACATTCTTTATATTATTCGTACAAACCTAATGAGTATACAATGCTTATGGGATTTATTGTAATTATATTAATTTCAGTTACCATATGGATTCAAAATTACTCTTAAAATAGGGAATAAAATCCTGTTAGATATTAATGATTTTTTTGTAATGTATACCCACAATATTTATTATGGGAGTAACCATTAGTGGAGACACCGTAATTAGATTATTGTTAAAAAGAACACAGAACGGCAAATTATGTAGTCATGTGTTGCAGAATTCAAAAATATATATGAACAAAAAAGTATACCTTTGTTACATAGCTTCTTAGAAAAGTACATCAATAGCAAAGTCAGTCATTTAAAAACCTTAACCAATGGTATAAAAAAGGATCTCCAGGCAGTTGAAGCGCCTATTATCAATACGTATAGTAACTTCCAGTACCCCATCAACCAAAATGTTAGTATTGGAAGCAGTTAGAGTACTACGTGAAGTAAATAGTACTCTTAAAACAATTTTATCACAGATGCAAGTATTAGCAAAGACGTTGAAAGAATATCCAATTGTCAGAGCTATGGCTGGAGTTGGTGATATCATTGCCTCAAAATTGATAGCAGAAATTGGAGATGTGCGAAGATTTCACAGTGGCAAAGCTTTAATTGCATATGCGGGTATTGATGCTCCTCCTTATCAATCTGGACAATTCATAGGAACTAACCGTCATATATCGAAGAGAGGATCATCTTTGTTGAGAAAAATAGGGTATGAGACAATGAGGTGTTTGAAGACAACAAAAGCTGACGATGATTTAGTTTACCAATTTATAATCAAGAAAGAAACTGAAGGGAAGCCTAAGAAAGTCGCGAAGATAGCGGGTTTAAATAAATTCCTGCGTATTTATTTTTCAAGAGTAAAAGAAGTTTATCAGTAAAACTTCAATTAATCAAAAAGCTAACCAGAATTTTGCAGCTGGTCTTATTGTCATGCAAAAAAATATTATGCGAAAATATTAAAAGCTGTAATAAAATACTTGACTTTTGTTAGCAGGTTTTCTAACACTTAATAATACCTCTGAAGTGTCTTTGTAGTGCCTCTAAAGTGCATTTGCAGAGTCTTCGAAGGTATTCTGAAAGACGTGGGAAGACATGGTTAGGAAGACGTGGGGACGGTTCTTATGTCTGTCCGGGTGTCATTGCGAGGAGCGCAGCGACG
>DIVM01000038.1 GCA_002435835.1 Firmicutes bacterium UBA6132 | reverse complement strand
TGATTAGTGAAGGAGATTTAGACTTTTCTTTTTCTCTTTCTAAACTAGGGCGTTTTAGAGTAAGTGCATATAAACAAAGAAATTCTTATGCTGCAGTCATAAGGGTTGTATTATTTGATTTGCCCGACCCTGTAAATTTAAGGATACCTGAAGTTGTTATGAATTTAAGCAATAAAACAAAGGGATTAATAGTTGTTACAGGCCCTGCAGGTAGCGGGAAATCAACTACTCTTGCATGTATGATAAATAAAATAAACCAAGAACGTAATTGCCACATAATGACTTTTGAAGATCCAATTGAATATATTCACAAGCATAAAAAATCCATAGTTAGCCAACGTGAAATAGAAACAGATACTAAAAGTTATATATCTTCCTTGAAGTCCTCTTTAAGACAGGCTCCAGATGTTATACTCATAGGAGAAATGAGGGATTTAGAAACAATTGAAATTGCTTTAACAGCAGCTGAAACAGGGCACTTAGTTTTATCATCTTTGCACACAACAGGAGCAGCAAATACCATAGATAGAATAATAGATGTTTTTCCTTCAAATCAACAGCAACAAATTAAAATTCAATTATCCATGCAGCTTCAGGCAGTAATATCACAGCAACTTATTCCAACTGTGGATTCAAAGAGAGCTGCAGCATTTGAAGTGATGCTTGTTAACAATGCTGTATCCAATTTAATACGTGAATCAAAAGTACATCAACTAAACAGCGTCATACATTCCTGTGAAGAAAATGGAATGATATCAATGGATACAAGCATAATAGATTTATACCAGAAACGTATAATAACAAAGGAAAATGCACTATTATATTCATCAGACTCTGATTATTTAAATAGACAATTATATTAAATAAGATATAGACTGTAGTCTTTAAATAATTAGATCCTTCGCTATCGCTCAGGATGACAAGATAAATGCTAAGTATGACAAAAGCAACATTAAAATGACATAAAAAGAAAGCATCCTCCAGAATTTTACGGAGGATGCTATTTTAATATTCAAATTGTTTCGTATAATTTTTACTATCTATAAGTTTATTTGTGTATTCTATAACTCTTGGGCTTTTGGATTGTTTAGCTGTTGAAGCAATTGTTGAATCCATTAGCTTCCAATTTTGTCCGTCAAAATACATTTCATTTAATTTTATCCATCCTGTTTCATCAGTATAAATTTCATTCCAAGCATGGAATGCGCTTAAATTTGATGAATATCCTGTAACTAACTTTACTGGAATACCTTGAGATCTAAGCATTGCTGCCATTACAGATGAATAATCAAAACAAATTCCTTTTTTACTTTTTAATATTTCATCTATAACTGGTAAGTATCCACTTTTGACTTCTTTAGCTTTTGGATTATCATATGATATATTCGATATAACATAATCATATATAGCATCAACTTTATCTATATCAGCTATTTTATCTTTTGTAAGTTCGGCAGCTTTTTTAACAGTTTCATTTGTGCTTGAATAATTTACTAATTGGTTAGGAACTAAAAATGGTGAATTTTCATCATTTAATTTTACATTTATAGTCACTGATTGTTTTGTTGAATATTTAGTTCCAGAAATGTTTTCGTAAACTGTTATTTTATATGTGCCATTTCCCATTTGCAATGGATAAGAGTCATAATTGCCTAAATTATTTAAGTCGTATGTATATTTTTGTTTATCTTTTTGGATTATAACTTTTAGTTTCTTTGTTGTTTCATTTAAATATTTAATTGTTATATATCCATCTTGCATAGTAGTTGCATTTATTTCTGACTTTGAACTTTTAAATATATTTTCGGCCGCATATATATTTGTGTTAAAGGATAAAATTAAAGAAAATAATATTAAGGTAAAAAATGTATGCTTTAGTATTTTCATGTTTTCCTCCTACAAAATAAAAAACTTTACTGTAAATCAGCAAAGCTAAGCGAGGTGTACAAAAAATTTGTACAGCAGCTGGCTGTCATACCATTTCTGGCTTAGACCCTGTAGCTTTGCGTCATTTTCTTTAGAAAACTTTGCCTATTTAATTGACATAATATTACCATATTATAGTAAACGTGTCAATTTATTTATTATCTAAAAATAATAAAAATATTAGTATTTTTAGATGTTAAAATCCTTAAATTTGTGTATTTAACAGGTTTAATACATAAAACAATATTGACTGAACATAATATATATGTTATTATTTTAATAAAAATGAAAAATAAGGTTTACCTTAGGAGGTTATTAATTTGTTAGAAGAAGGCTCGATATGGGGTCCATTAATATTACAAATTATTTTGATTTTAATTAATGCGGTATTTGCTTGTGCTGAAATTGCAATCATTTCCATGAATGATAACAGAATGGCAAGACTTTCAGCTGCAGGAGATAAACGTGCTATTAAGCTTACAAAACTCACCGATCAACCATCACATTTTCTTTCCATAATTCAGGTTGGAATAACTTTAGCTGGGTTTTTCGGTAGTGCTTTTGCTGCTGACAACTTTTCAGATAAGTTAGTAGATGTATTAATAAGATTAGGTTTAAATGTTCCCCAAGCAACTTTAAATACTTTATCTGTTATTGTTATCACTTTAATATTATCATATTTTACTCTTGTTTTTGGAGAATTAGTTCCAAAAAGAGTTGCTATGAAAAATGCAGAAAAACTTGCGCTTGCTTTAGCAGGACTTTTATATATTATATCAAAAATTTTTGCACCACTTGTATGGGTTTTAACAGCATCAACAAATGGAATTTTACGTCTTTTAGGAATAGACCCAAATGATTCAGATGAAGATGTAACTGAAGAAGATATACGTATGATGGTTGATGTAGGAAGTGAAAATGGATCAATAAATTTAAGTGAAAAAGAAATGATTCAAAATGTTTTTGAATTTGACAATAAAACTGCTGAAGAAGTTATGACCCATAGAACTGACGTAGTTATTTTATGGCTTGATGAAACTGATGAAGAATGGGCTAAAAAAATGACTGAAAGCAGGCATTCAAGATACCCTGTATGTGATGGAAGTGCAGATAACATTATAGGCGTATTAAATGTAAAAGATTATTTCAGGCTTAAAGATAGAAGCCGAGAAAATATAATGAATAAAGCTATAAAATCAGCATATTATGTTCCAG
>DIVM01000115.1 GCA_002435835.1 Firmicutes bacterium UBA6132 | reverse complement strand
CATATCTTGAAAAACTACATTTTTAATTTTTGATTTATTGAAACATTCTTGTACTGCTAAAACTTCAGGAGCAATAACTGTATTATCAGCATTTCCAAATTGAATTTCACCATTTTCAGTGTTTATAACTCCGTCATCCACTCGTTCAGCATCTATTCTCATGGATAACCCATATAAAACTTTATTATTAGGAAATGCTTTAAGAATTCTGTCTCTTGCAGTAACACCATTTAAAAAAGTGATCATTATAGTATTATCTGAAACAAATTTCCTTACATCTTCAATAGAATCTTCAAGTTGATAATTTTTTACGCAAAAAATTATTAAATCCATTTTTATGGTTTCATCTTGTGGAGATATAATTTGTGGATTAAATGATTCATTGTTTAATTTAAAGCCATTTTCAATTAATTTATCTTTACGGGAATCACTGCAAATAACATAAAAATCATTGCCATAACTTTTATATAATAAATTACCATACACAGTTCCTACAGCACCCATTCCAATTAAAGCAACATTTTTAATTTTCATAACTCCCCCTGCTACGATTACTATAAATGATATTTTTATATAATTTCTATTATAAACCACTAAGAAATATATATCAACAATCATTTACAAATATTTACTAAATTTGATTTTTATCAGCGATTTTAGATTCTTTGCTAAACTCAGCCTTTGAACTAAAAATAATAAATCCCCATATTAAATAAATACATTTTTAATATGGGGATTTATTTATTTATTTAACTAACTCTTCTCCAAATTTTCTGCATTGCTCTAATGCATCTTCATCTGGATTCCATAATGCTTTGATTCCATCATTTAATACTTCAAATTTAGCTTCTTTTAATTGTTCTGTAATAATTTTATTTCCTTCTCCGCTCCAACCATAAGCTCCAAATGCAGCTGCTTTTTTATTAGCAAATTTAAGACCTTTTATCATTTCTAAAATAGCTGCTGTTGATGATAATATTCCATTATTAATAGTTGAAGACCCTACTAATATCATTTTAGATTTAAACACTTCTGTAATTATATCATTTTTATCTTTTTTAGCTGAATTGTAAATTTTTATAACTACATCTTTATCAACTGACTTTATGCCTTCTGCAATAACTTCGGCCATTCTTCTTGTGCCATTCCACATAGTGTCATATATAATAGTTATTTGATTTTCTTGATATCCCTTTGCCCATTCCATGTATTGAGTCACAATTTGTAATGGTTCTTCTTTCCATATAATACCGTGGCTTGGACAAATCATATTAATTGGAATGTTTAAGCTTACAACTTCTTCAATTTTTTTAACTACAAATTTGCTAAATGGCGTCAAAATATTTGCATAATATTTTATTGCTTCATTATATAATTCTTCTCTATCAACTTTATCATTATACATTAGTTCGGATGCATAATGTTGACCAAATGCATCATTGCTAAATAATATATTTTCTCCTGACATATATGTCATCATAGAATCAGGCCAATGAAGCATTGTTGCTTCAACAAATATAAGCTTATTTTTACCTATATCAAGAGTATCCCCTGTTTTTACTTCCACAAAATTAAATTGCTTGTGGTGAATACCTTTTATTATGTTAACACCTTTTTTTGTACAATAAATAGGTGTATTAGGAATTTCCTCCATCAACTCACAAAGAGCACCGCTGTGGTCTATTTCTGAATGATTCATGATTATGTAATCTATTTCTTTTAAATCTATTTCTTTTTTTAAGTTTGTTACGAATTCCTGAGAAAATGGTTGCCATACTGTATCAATTAAAACTGTTTTTTCATCTCTAATTAAATATGAATTATAGGAAGATCCTTTATGTGTTGAATATTCATCTCCATGAAACTTGTTTAGTTCCCAATCGATTTTTCCAACCCAACTAACTGTATCTGTTATTTTAAACATAATTTTTCCTTTCTCAAATAAATTTTTTACTAAAGTTAATTTATACCAATTATATATCATTATATTAATTTATGCAATATAACTCAATAATAATGAGATTACTTGATGAAATTGTCAACTTTCAAGCTGGGCATGCATCTCACAATCTGTCATTCTGAGCGTAGCGAAGGATCTTATTATTTCAAATAAAAAGAAAGATTCTTCACTGCGTTCAGAATGACAAGAAATTTAACCTATCTCTTTAGAGAAAACTGTATTTTTTGGTTTAGGACTTATGATAACAAAAACAGATAAATCCTCATCTACTTTAGGAATACTAAACTCATCACTTCCATTACAAAGAACTGCTGAACCTCTTTGGATTTTTTGTATTGTTTCATTAATTTTAACTTCACCTTCTCCTCTTAGAACTGTTAATACAAGACGAGAATTTTCATGTTTATGTGTAGGTAGGCTTTGACCTTTTCTAAAATTTAAAATAAAACTTAAAACATCATCTTCATCAAATATAATTCTTTTTGTAAACTGATTATCATTAAAATCAATACTATTTTCTAAATTTCTAAAATTCATAATTACCTCCTGAAATAAAAACTTTTTAATTAGTATTTACAATAGAATAAAAATTATTTAAATAAAGGTTCTATAAATTATTTTTAAAAAATTATAATTAAAATTTTAAAAAAACCTTTTAATTTGCCCATTGATTATTTGTAGCTTTTATTTACACAAATTAAGCAAAAGAATATTTTTGGCATATATTAACATAAGTATTATATCCGAAAGGAGAGAATTAATTTATGTACCATAATTATTACTATATCGTTAATAATTATTACCAAGATTCATATATAGATAAAAATATTCCAAATGAAGATCTTGTGACATATCAGCAACAATTAGAAACTGAAGCACCAGTTTCCGAAGTTACGCCCACAATTACTCCTTTATTTGAAACAGGAACTTTATCGGTAAAAGTATTAAACAAATCAGGTCTTCCGGTCAAAGATGCATTGGTTACAGTATTTCATTTTCACCAAAATGGAGAATTAGAAGTTCATTACAATTTAAGAACAGATGAAAACGGCAATGTTCCAGAAATGAAACTACCTGTCAGGCATAGCGATGTTCTGCTAAATCCTGAATATTATTATTCTAATTATAATTTAAGGGTTATTGCTGATAACTATTCTCCAGTAAATATTGTAAATTTTCAGGTTTTCCCCGATATAAAAACCAATTATGTTACCAGGTTGGATCCTATAACAGGAAATGAAACTGTGGTAACTCCCGAAAAAACAATAGTAATACCTTCGAGGCCATCAATTCAGGCAAATTTGAATATTAATTAATATAATCCACTAAAATATGATTTTGAATTTTACAAGCTTATTTAAAGGAGAGATTTTTTTATGAATTACAACTATTATAATTATTACTATATTGTTAATAACTTTAATCATAAACCATATATGGCAAAAAACATGTTACATGAAAATATGTACAATAAAAACCTAAAATCAATTAATAATTTGTCCGTTGAACAGGAACCAACCCAAGTTCCAGTTCAAGCCCCAGCTCCAGCTCCTACATTTCAGACAGGATATTTAGCAGTACAAGTTTTATCAAAAACAGGACAGCCAATTAAAGATGCATTAGTTACAGTATTTCATTTTCATGATAATGGGGAATTACATGTTCATTATAACGTATTAACGGATGAAAATGGAAATGTTCCTCTTATGGAGTTGTTTGTAAAATATGTCATGCCCGGCCTAATTGATGAACCAACTTTTACAACTTATAATATAAGAGCATTTGCCAAAGATTATTATCCTGTAAACATAATAAATTTCCGCATTTATCCTAATGTAGAAACTGATTACACATTTGAACTAACTCCATTGGGAACCATTGAATCTGGAACTGTGCCTGAACAAACCATTGTATATCCTAACACCCCATCCGTTCAATAAATAGCATAAAAGACCTCTCAATTTTCACTGAGAGGTCTTTGTATCTCAAAATTAAATTGCAATATCACTTATCTAAGATTTGAGGGGGGTATCTAAAAAATTAATGATATTTGCTTTCTAATTTTACAAGCATATCTATATAATGTTTTTGTGTTCCTTCTTTTTCTGCTTCTATTTCAAATACTTCTGATTTTTTATTTATATCATCCAATATATCTTGAGGAAGATTTTTTTCTCCATATGAATATACTGCAGCATCTTCTTTAGCAATATGTTTTGACAACAGATTAGTATATCCAACAGCATTTGCTATAACGTCAAGTTTACTTTCTTCATTTCCGTTTTTAACACTTAATAATGCATCTGATAATTCACCTATATACATTCTTCCATAATCATGTTCCACAAGCATTCCATGAGTAATTAAATTTGTTCCTATTCTTCCCAAATGATTTTGCATTTCTTTAAATAAAAACTTTTCTTCTTTACCATGATGATGTGAATCTGCATATTTTCTTATGAAATCAATCATATCATTAAAATCATCATAATTTATTTCAGCGCCCTTCATTACACCAAAACATGCTTTACGTACAACTTTAAGCATGCGTAAAATATATTCATGCTCTTCAACCATTAATTTAATGCTGTTCATATTGCCTCCTGTAATTATTTTGAAATTTTGCTTGTTATATCGTCTATTTTTTCATATTTAATATTTGTTTCACTTAAAAGACCTTTTATTAATTCGTCTCTTAATAAATAATAATTGCTTATATCTCCATTGTTTGCATCCCAATAATCTTGGTGAACACAAACATTTCTTTTCCAAATAATTTCATCATTTTCTTGAGATACTAAAGTATTTGCATGGTCGCAAGGCATTCCATCCAACAATGAATCGTTAAATGCTTTATATGCTTCTTCTAATGATGAATTCGAATCAAGAGTTGAAACTTCAGCACCACTTGCTTTAAATATATCTTTTAATTCTTCGAATTTTTCAGAATTATTATTCAATATTTCAGTTACTGTAAAAGCTAATTTATTTTCAACTAATGAAACTCTTTGTTGAAGCCATCCATGGATGTTTGTAACATCAATTACTTCATCAAGTGGTTTTAATTCTTCATCGCCGTATTTTTCTTTTAATTTATTTTTTAAATTATCTTCAGCTATGGATGATAATATATTTTCCACTATATCATTTTGTATTTTAACTTTATTGTAAAGCCAAAAATGTATTGGTCCTAAAAATGCGCTCATAAATTTCTCCTTCTATATTAGTAAATATATTTATTAACTATTATTGTTCAATATTTTTTATTTATTAAGCTTTTATATTTTATTTTTATTAAGTTTTTATATTTTGTTTTTAAAAATGAGCATGAATTTTCATGCTCATTTATTAAATATTATTTTTCAACAGATTTTAAATAGTTATTTAATTTTGCCAATAAATCATCAACATTAAATCCATGAACCATAGCTGCATCTTCTATTGATTCCATTTGTGATGATGGGCATCCTAAGCAGTGCATTCCAGCTTCCATTAAAATTCCTGCTAAGCCTCTATCCATATGCAATAATTCGCCAATAACCATATCCTTAGTTATTTCTTTCATGATATTCTCCTTAAAATTAATTTTATTCCGACCAAATTATATTCAAAAATATTAAGTATAATTTAACTCGATTTAGTTCACATTAATTAGGTGAATTAAATCAGAGTTTACATACATATTAATTATTAACTATTTTTAATTTTTTATTCTGCTGCGAATGCAACAAGGTTCTCGGGACCCAACAGCAATCTTTGATTGCGTGTTGGGTTAGGTTCTTATTTATTTTCAGCTAAACCTATTAATGTTGCAAGGTCATCTTCTACATTTGAAATTCCAGCGATTCCAAAGTTTTCAACTAATACATTAACAACATTTGGTGATAAGAAAGCTGGTAAAGTTGGTCCTAAGTGAATTTTCTTAACTCCAAGATATAATAGAGATAAAAGTACAATTACAGCTTTTTGCTCATACCAAGCTATATTAAATGCTAATGGTAAGTCATTGATATCTTCTAATCCGAATACTTCTTTAAGCTTTAACGCGATTAATGCTAATGAATATGAATCATTACATTGTCCAGCATCTAATACTCTTGGAATTCCTCCGATATCACCTAAGTTTAATTTATTGTATTTATATTTTGCACAACCTGCTGTTAAAATTACAGTGTCTTGTGGTAATGCTTTTGCAAAATCTGTGTAGTAGTTTCTTGATTTAGCTCTTCCATCACAACCAGCCATTACAACAAATTTTCTGATTGCTCCTGATTTAACTGCATCAACAACTTTATCTGCTAATGCAAATACTTGTGCATGAGCAAATCCACCGATGATTTCTCCAGTTTCAATTTCTGTAGGAGCTGGACAAGTTTTAGCTAATGCTACAATTTCTGAGAAATCTTTAATTCCGTTTGCATCACCTTCAATGTGTTTACATCCTGAGAATCCAGAAGCACCTGTTGTAAATAATCTTGCTTTATATGAATCTCTAGGTGGTACTATACAGTTTGTAGTCATTAATATTGGTCCGTTGAATGATTCAAATTCTTCTTTTTGTTTCCACCAAGCATTTCCGTAATTACCAACTAAGTTAGTATATTTTTTCAAATGTGGATAGTAGTGAGCTGGAAGCATTTCTGAGTGAGTATAAACATCTATTCCAGTTCCTTGTGTTTGTTCTAACAATTGCTCTAAATCTCTTAAATCATGTCCAGAAATTAATATACCAGGGTTTGATTGAACGCCTATATTAACTTTTGTAATTTCAGGATTTCCATAAGTGCTTGTGCTTGCATTATCTAATAATGCCATTCCGCTAACACCTAATTTTCCTGTTTCTAATGTTAAAGCAATTAATTCTTCAACTGTTAAACTATCATCTAATAATTTAGCAAGTGTGCTTTGCATAAAAGCATTTACTTCTTTATCTTCATAACCTAATGCATTTGCTTGTTTTACATATGCTGACATACCTTTTAATCCGTAAGTGATTAATTCTCTTAAAGATCTTACATCTTCATTTGCTGTAGCTAATATTCCAACTTCACTTGAAGCTGCTTTTGCATCTAATTCTACATCAGTTGTAGCATACCATTGAGCTGCCTCTGATAAATCTGTTCTGTTGCTTAATTTATTTAATAAACCTTTTAATCCGCTTTG
>DIVM01000034.1 GCA_002435835.1 Firmicutes bacterium UBA6132 | reverse complement strand
TGCTAATAATGTAACACCATTTTCTCTAATTATTGTTTCATTTAGCATTCTATACATTATTATATAAGTCTGCTCTCTGGTTAAATTAGATTTAGGAGAAAACATATTATTGCCAACTCCCTGCATTATGTTGTTTCGAATAACAAAATTAACTGCATTTATTGCCCATGTTGATATTTCTGATTTATCATTTAAATATACTTTCTCAGCATCTTTGTACAGTTCTAAATATTTTGCCAAATTAGTGAGCATAACAGCCGCTTCTTCTCTTGTAATTTCACTGTCACCGTTAAATATGCCGTTGCCTCTACCATTGACTATCCCTAAATTCAAACATATTGCAACATCTTCATTAAATCCATCCAATATTTCAGAATTAACTACGTCTATATTATTATCCATAATAATATCTTCTCTTGTAGTATTATAATATTCCTCCAAGAATGCTACTATTATTTTACAAAATTCATCCCTTTTAATATTAAATGTAAATGCAGCTTGATATTGAAAAGGAACTAAATTATTTTCAATAGCTTTACTAACCTCTTCTACTGCCCATATTGATGGTCCCTTTGTTTGCTTAAAATAATCAAACTTTATATCAAACCTATCATCCGTTCTATATTTTGCTGCTATTAAATCCTCGCCATTGACATTGATAATTGAAATATCATTATAAGATTCTAATGTTAATTTCTGTCCAGCAAAATTAGCAATAGCATAACTGCTCCAGTTTCCTCCAGCATAATATTTGTCGTTCAAATACTTAACATCTAAAAAATGTAAGCCTGAATTAGCAAGAAGTCTTTCACCAGTTGTTTTATCAATAAAATCAGCGTACCATTCTTTCTTAGCAATCATGTATTTATCTGTGGAATAATAGTCTATATAATTATATATAGGAGGAACTATTTCTTCTCCATTTAAATTATAAACAGCATATTTATTGTCGTTATTTTCATCATTGATTACTGCCGTAATAAAACCATTTTTTATTTCTAAAACACTAAAATATTCAACTGGTAAAATTACCTTTCCTTCATTATTTAAAAAGCCTGACAATTCGTTTTTGTAAACTATGAATCCATCATCATGGTACATGATGTAATCATAAATAAATGGCACAACCACCTTGTGTCTTAAGTCTATTACTCCCATTTGCTCGTCTTTTAAAGCTACTGCTAATTCATTACCCGAATATTCAATACCGTCATATTCCAAAGGAATTACTATTTCTGCATCAGCGGTTGCTACTAAACCAAATTGATTATATTTATTAATTTTAAAATAATCATTTGTTTTATGTACATTAGATATATGATCATATTCAAAAGCCAGTAATACTTCATTGCTTATATTGATTACACCGTATTTACCATCTTCATTAACAGCAATTATGAAGTTGTCATTTATATAATCAAGATAATTATATTGAAAGGGAATTATTTCTTCCTGTTTAATATTGATTAATCCGTATCTGTCATTTTTACAGGCTATAACCCTGTCATCATTAATATAATTCAATGTATCATATACAGTGGGAATAACCACTTTTCTTTGGTATTTATGATACAAACCCGTTTCAGAACCGTTACCCTTTCTATTTCTCAGAAAAAAATAGTTTTCTCCCTTTGTTGGATCAACATATGTATATCCCTCTACAAAGCATTCCAAACCATTTTTATCCACATATATGAAACGAGATGAATAATTTATATGGTAACTATCATTACCTATTACGAAGCAATAATAATCATCGTCGAAGTTAAGATATTTTCCTTCCATTCCTACATAAGCCAAATAATCTCCCTTAAGATTAATTAAACTTCCATCAGACTTTAAAATATGCCAACTGCCATATTTAACGCTTTGTACTACTTTGTCTTCACCAAATCCCTCATAGTAATAGTAATCCAATGTTACTTTTTGTATGTCATCATTGAAATCCATTCCAAAAGCAAAATTACTCCTTGTAAATAAAAAAACACAAAATACAACTAATATTTTAATTTTAAAACAATTGATTTTCATTGTTTATCCATCCCATAAACATTTTCTTTATCAAGTTATCCCGCAACGCATAATTGAATATAATCGCCTACTCCCTGCATTATTTTATTTTGAAGAAAAAAATTAATATTATAAACAAGGCTGCAATACAGGTAGTATTTTATTAGACGTAATTTAATTCGAAAAGTTCCAATTAATTGGTAAAAATTCCATGTAATTATCCAAAAGTAAAATTATAATTCGCTATAATCGCATGGCGATACCAAGTCTTTGTTTCATTCAAAGGATGCAACGTTTAATTATGAAACATAATTAAAGTTGGTTGTAATAATCAATGCCATCATTTTAAATTATTTATTGTTATATTCACGAAAATGAATTATAATAAAAATAAAGGAGTTGATTATATGAGCAATTTAGCTTTTAATAATGAAAATATTGATTATGAATTATTGGATGGTGAAATAGTTTATATGACACCGCGACCTGTGCCAAACCACAACACTGTTATTGTTAACCTTTCAACTACATTTAATAATTATTTAAAAGGAAAAAAGTGCAAAGTATTTTCTGACGGTGTAGATGTTTATTTAGATGAAAAAAATAATATAATACCAGATTTAATGATTATATGTAACCGCGATATAATTAAAAGCAATGGCGTTTATGGAGCTCCTGATTTTATTGTTGAAGTTTTATCGCCCGGCACAGCTACTAAAGATAAGGGCTACAAGAAGGATTTATATGAAAAGTTTGGTGTTAAAGAATATTGGATAGTAGATATCCCAAGTAAATCAATTGATGTATATCTGTTAAAAAACGATAAATATGTTTTAGACTATGTATACTTAATTTACCCAGATTACATATTGGAAAAAATGACTGATGACGAAAAGCTAAAAGTTATAACTAAATTTAAAATGAGTTTGTTTGATGATTTGATAATAGATTTAGATGATGTTTTTTGTGATGTAGAATAATTATTATTAATTTGAGAATGTTCTTTAGTTTAGGGAAGGTTCTTTTTAATTGATAATTAATATCAATCAGAAAGAATGTCATCAGATTTACTGTTTGATTGTTTCCATTCTCCCGTCAAGTCAGGTATTTGCTT
>DIVM01000069.1 GCA_002435835.1 Firmicutes bacterium UBA6132 | reverse complement strand
ATATATTCTGCTACCGATGATTATGGTGGAAACTATCTTACGAATCCTACATTCCCAGCAGAAACTCGAAACATTATAAGTGGAAAAGTTGTATTAGAAAAACATGTTATTGTTGGTGCTGGTTGTATAATGATGCCTAATATTATATTGAAAGAAGGAACTGCGGTAGGAACTATGAGTTTAGTTAATAAATCGACAGAAGCTTGGAGTATAAATATAGGAATACCGGCAAAAAAAATTAGAGACCGGGACAAAGGTTTATTGAGATTTACAGACTTTGCATAGATAAATTAATTTTATTCAGTATTAAATTTAGAGGTGAATATGATAAATTATATAAAACGAATATATAAAGCTAGGTATTTTTGGTGGAGTTTGGTAAAGGCAGATTTGAGAAATAAATATAGAAGATCTACATTGGGAATAATATGGAGTTTGCTGTATCCTTTATTGTTTACTCTTTTGTTGGTTTTTATATTTGGCAATATATTCAAATCAGATGTATCTTATTTAATGCCTTATATATATTCTGGAATAATTGTTTGGGATACTGTGGCTAATTCATTTATGGTAGGTTCTGCTGCAATTGTAGCATCAGAACCTTATATAAAACAATTTTCCCACCCATTAGCAATATATTCATTAAAACAAACACTTGTTATTATTATAAATACAATGATTTCAGGAATAGGTATGTTTGCATGGTGTGCAATTGCAAAACCAGCAAATATATCAGTAATGTTGATCTCATTGCCAGCGACAATAATCTTACTTATGTTATTAGCTTGGGCTATAACAACTATATCAGCAATTGTAAATACAAAATTTAGGGATTTTCAGCAAATGATAGGTCTCGTTATACAAGCATTATGGTTCTTGACACCTGTTTATTTCGAAAAAAGGATTTATGTTGATGCGAAACTTTATTACTTGTTAGATTTTAATCCTTTGGCTCACCTTCTTGATTTGGTTAGAGAACCATTTTTGAGTGGATCTATAGCGGCATTTTCAGATTACTTATATGTAATCGGCTTAACTGTTGTTTTGTGGATTATTTCTATTTTGCTATTATATAAAAATGAAAAAGAAATCATTTTTTACATATAAATTACAAATTTTTATTTGGAGAAACATAATGAATAATGCTTATATTAAATTACACGATATAAATTTAGATTATCCATCATCACCCTATAATGCTACAACAATAAAGGAGTTCTTCTTTAATATAGTTAAGAAAAAACATAATAAAGGAATTATCAGAGATGTTCATGCTTTAAAAAATTTAAATCTTACAATTAATGATGGAGAAAGAGTAGGAATAATAGGGTCAAATGGAGCGGGAAAAAGTACATTGTTAAAATTAATTGCCGGAATATACCCACCGATAACAGGAAGTATTGATGTCAACGGTGATATACAATCTCTTTTTGATTTAAGTTTAGGTTTTGATGGATACGGTACTGGGCGTGAGAATATCTACTATAGGTCATATATGTTGGGGCATTCACCAAAAACAGTACAGGAAAAATTAGATAGTATTATTGAGTTTGCAGATTTGGGTGAATTTATAGATTACCCAATAAGAACATATTCTGCAGGTATGCAAATGAGATTAGCATTTGCAGTATCAACCACTTTGAAAGGAGACATACTATTATTAGATGAGGCTATAGGAGCTGGAGACGCATCTTTTATGGTAAAAGTTAAAAAAAGAATATTTGAAATGGTTGAAAATTCTAAAATAATGGTTTTAGTATCACATGATATGCAAACTGTAAAACAGCTTTGTTCAAGAGTAATTTGGCTTAAGCACGGTGAAGTTGTAATGGATGGACATCCAGAAGATGTAGTAAATAAATACTTGGAATATGTATATTCGGATAACACTAAAAACTGAAAGCAGGTGAAAAATTTATAATGGCTGTGAAAAAGACAAAAAGCTATATGAGAGGATATTATAACATATATAAAGAGATAAATGCTGATTTTGGTGGCGGAAGCTTCATGTCAAAGACATATTTAATGGCCTATTTAATTGATACCTTTAAATTAAAGTGCTATATAGATATCGGGGTTTACAAAGGAAGAAGTCTATTGCCTTTATCATATGTAGTAGGACAAAATGAGGGAAAAGCAATAGGAATTGATCCATATGAAAATGAAGTTGCTAAAGAGTATGACGTTGATGAAGAAAAAAGAGATCTAATTAACAGTTTTATTGATAAATTGGATTTTAATGCATTATATAATGATGTAATAATGAAGATTGAAAAATTTGAATTAAGTGATTATTGTAAGATAATTAGGAAAAAATCATCAGAAGCAGTAGCAGACATTATAAAAAGTAAAATCAAAATAGATATGTTGCATATAGATGGCAATCATGACAGTATATATGTTCAAGAGGATGCTGATAAGTATCTGCCGCTTGTAAAAGAAGGCGGTTTTGTTATTTTTGATGATATAGATTGGGATAGCGTAAATGTAGTATATAAGAAAGTAAAGGAGCAGAATTATATATCAGTTTTTGAATCAGAAACATTTGGTATATTATTGAAAAATGAAAGTACCTTAACAAATTTAGATATATGTGAAAGATTAAATAAAAAATTAAATTATTTATCTAAGAAAATCGGGAAGATTGAAAAAGAATTAGATGATGGTTCTTATGATAATAAGGTATTAAATGTTGGAGTTGGGGTTCTGACATATAATCATCAAGGTTATATAGAAGAATGTTTGGACGGGATTTTTTGTCAATCTGGCAAATATAATTTAACAGTTTTTATACTCGATGACCATTCTTCTGATTACACTTTCGAGATAATTAAAAACTACATTAAAGAGAATAATGACAATTTAAATAATTTTAATATTCAAATTATACGAAATGAAAAAAATATTGGTGTGGTTAATTCATTTAAGAAGTTGACAGAAATGTTACATGGTTTTGATTACGTATCAATTTGTGAAGGTGATGATTATTGGTGTGACCAATACAGAATTCAGAAACATATTGATTTTCTTAGAGAAAAACCTGAGTGTGTTTTATCATTCAATAGCTGTAACGTATATTATGAAGATAGTAAGAAAATGGAATTCTCGGAAATACATAAGGCACTTAAAGAAAACAGATATACTACAGAAGATTTAATGCAAATTTATATAATCGGAAATGAAAGCTGTGCTTTTTATGATGGACAAGTATTTGATAATCTCCCGGATGATTTGTTTAATTTGTTTATTGGAGACTGGATGTTTAATATATTTTGTTCATCCTTTGGCGATATAGGATATATATCAGATATAATGAATGTTTACAGAAAGCACAATGGAGGCATATGGAGCTGCGTGGATAATCTTAAACGAGCTAAAATGATGATTAAAAACGTTGATGAGTACAATAGATATACTAATTTTATGTTTGATAAGGAATTTACAGCTGTTAGAAATCAAAATTTGCTTGTGCTCGATGACCAATATACTGAAAATTCGAACCTTGTAATTGTAGATGATATTTTTCCACTTAATTTAAGTGGTTTTAGGTATCAAGAGTTTACATCATATTTAAGTGAAATCGAAAATACAAAAATTTTGTGTCAAGGACAAACAGTACCTGCATTTACAAAAATGTCTATTAATGAGCTAATAATTGAATACAAAAGGAAGTATCCAGAATTTTGCGGAAAGGTAAATAAATTTGATTATTGGATACCGATAAATTGTAAATTATTATACTTTATTTTTTCTACAAATGCTTTTAACTGTTTAGATATCATTGAACATTATGGTATTCCATTTGTATTTACTTTATATCCTGGTGGCGGATTTATATTAAACAACAATGAATCTGATAATAGATTAGAAAGATTGATGAGCTCTCCATGTTTTAAGAAAGTAATAGTTACACAGCAAATTACTTATGATTATTTAATAGATAGGAAGTTCTGCAGAAAAGATCAAATAAAGTTTATATTTGGCGGAGTTATGCCTTTAGCTAATTTAAAAATGCTGAATACCTATGAAAAAACACATTATGGAATAGATAAAAAAACGCTGGACATTTGCTTTATGGCTCAAAAATATACAAGATATGGGCAAGATAAAGGATATGATGTTTTTGTAGAAACGGCTAAAATACTTAGTAAAGCATATAGTAATATATTATTTCACGTTGTCGGAAGCTTTGATGAGGAAACTATTGATGTTTCAAATATAAAGGATTCAATTAAATTTTATGGAATGTTAAATATTGATGAATTTGATGATTTCTTTATAGATAAGGATATTATTTTATCACCAAATGTACCTAACAAGCTTGCAAATGGTGCATTCGATGGTTTCCCGACTGGTTCATGTATTGAAGCAGGATTAAGAAAAACAGCTATATTTTGTTCAGATACACTTAATTTAAACGGTGACAGAATTAAAGAAAATGAAGAAATAGTAATAGTCCCACATAATGCATTAGAAGTTTCTGAGATTATTTTAAAATATTACAATAATCCTAATGCATTAAAACAAATATGTGAAAGTGGACAAAAAAAGTTATTAGATATTTTTAGTTATGAAAGCCAAATAAAGCCACGTATTAAGATGCTTAAAGATGAAATATCAAAACCTTTTGAATTAACAATTCAAGATAAATTAAAAATCAAGAGTCTTTCTAAAGTAAACAAAAAATATTTAATTGAAAGTAAAAAATCGATTATGAAACATAAATTAGGAGTACTTTATAGAGATCATTGTCCTTCTATAATAAAGAGAGTATATAAGGTTATAAAAAAAGTTGTACGAGGGTAAGAATTAAAAAGAGTAGTACTATCCTGAAATTCAAAAAGCAGTACAAGTGGTTATATTGTTGGTGATGGTAATGATAATGAAACAGTAAGACCAACTGACAAGAGAAGTATTAGTACCTAATATGGAAGATAGAATATATACGATTACAATAAAGAAAAGTAATTAATAATTTATAGTATTTAAAAAATAGTTGGCTATCATGGATATTAATCCTATGATCTTTTTATTAATATAAAATCATAAACTTAAATAAATATGAGTAGCTTCTGATGAAATGCATGTAAAATTGAAATTTAATTGTTTATTAAACATTTGTTGCTTGATTTCATAAAATATATTGACTTTAATTCTCTTAAATGGGCGTTTCAGTACGAATGTATTGAAAAATATTTAAATAAATAAAAATATGAACAACAAAATTAATCAATGACATTATTTTTATTTATAATAACCTATATGATTAATGTATTAATAAGTAGTTTTTAAATGTTAATTAAAGCAGTCCTACAGATGCTGTAGCATTGTCCGATCTTGCTCAAGCATTAATAGATAATGCAGAAGAAAAAGTATCTGAATATGAAGATGCACCAATTGGTTCATTAGATGAAATAACAGCAGCTGAATCTTTAAGGGAACCTGCATTAACAGCAGCGAACTTAGTTACTGTTTCAAGCAAAAAATCTGAATTTGTAAGTAGAATTGCAGCACGGGATGCTGAAATAGCTGTAGCGAAGCAGGTCCTGAATCCATAAAAAATATAATCATAAAATTCAAATTAAATAAAGTGATATATATAAAATGGTTACATCAGAGTTTAACTGATGTAACCATATTTTTTTACACTGTAAATTGTTCAATAAATGTTTCTATGTATGATAACGTGGATTCCTTAGCTGAAATTACATTATCTGAAATCGCATAATCATTTTTAATGCATATATTATTAAGGTAAATAAAATTATGGAGGTTTGTATGTCAATTCCAGGAATTACAAGGGTTTATGTTCCTGACAAGATAACAGTGCACTTAGGTCCGCCAAATGAGCCTGCTGAAAATGTAACTTTGCCATTTATTGAGTACATTAAAAATGTAGCTTCAAGCGAACTTTATCCTACATGGCCGGAGAATGCCTTAAGAGCAAATATTTTAGCTATAGTTTCCATTGCGTTAAATCGTACACATACAGAGTGGTACAGAGCCAAGGGTTATAATTTTGATATTACTAATTCTACCAGGTATGACCAAAGTTTTGTTTATGGAAGAGGAATTTTTGATGAAATAGACAAAATTGTTGATGAAATATTTAATGATTATGTTATACGAAAGGGTCAAACAGTACCATTATTTACAACATTTTGTGATGGAAGAATATCACAATGTGAAGGTATGTATCAATGGGGTGCCGTGGATTTAGCAAATCAAGGATACACACATTTCGAAATATTAAAATATTATTATGGTGATGATATTGAAATTATAACAAATGCTTTCGTTGGAACACCTTCAGAAACATACCCGGGAAGTCCATTTAAATTAGGAGATTCTTCACCTTTAATTTTAATATTAAAATTAGCATTAAACAGAATTTCAAACAATTTTCCTGCTATACCTAAAATCACCAGCTTAGACCAAAACTTCAACAAGGAAATGGAAGAAGCAGTAAAAGTATTTCAAAAGATATTTAATTTAGAACAAACAGGTATAATAGATAAAAGTACATATTATAAAATTAAATATACATATGTTGCTGTTAGAGATTTAGCTGAATTAGCATCTTTAGGCTCAATATCAGGTGAAATAACACCAGAAATAGAAGGAATGTTTGTTCTTCCATCCACGCAACTCGTCCAATATTTTCTGAATGTTTTATCAACAAATTATGCTACTATTCCTAAAGTAAATGTAACTGGAAGATTGGATCCTGAAACTAGAGCTGCTTTAATGGAATTTCAAAAAGTCTTTAACTTGCCTGTAACTGGAATTATAAGTATTGATGATTGGGAAACTCTGTATAGTAGTGCTGTTAGTATATTAAGTAATTTACCGCTGTCTGAAATAACTTTTCCTCGCTTCATTTATCCTAATTTAATATACCGAAGAGGTTCTCAAGGGTCCGGTGTTTATGTTATACAGCATTATTTAAATTATATTTCCCAATATATGCCAGATATTCCGGCGCCTTCGATAAATAGTGTATTTGATGAAAATACAGAAAACTCTGTTAAAGCATTCCAAAGCCATTTTGGAATGGAGCCAACAGGTATAGTTGAAAGAATAACTTGGGATAGAATGACGGAAGTTTATCAGAATTTAAAAATAGAAGAAAGGGCAGTTAATGGTGGTGGTTAAATAAGGGACGCAGCTTTGATTCAAGCTCCGTCCAAATAATTACGGCACTAAAATCTCCAACACATTATGAATGGATCTAAGTTCAATAGGCGCTTTGCCCCATAACTCTCCGTCCACATCTATAATCAATTCTTCTTCGCATTCTATTTTCAAATCCTTTGCTTGAAGATAATGTACTTTCGGGTGGTTAATATGGTTTCCATTAAATAATTTTGTGAATATTTGAAATAAATCTGCTGGAGATGATTTTTCAAACACAACAATATCAAGGAGGCCATCATCATATTTTGCATTAGGTGATAAATATTTAAAACCGCCTGCACCTGTTGTATTGCTTATGATGAATAAAAATGTATCTATGTATGATTCTTTGTCATCCAATGTATATTTTATTTTATATGATTTATCCAACTGTCCAGGTATATCTACTGCTGCTTGAAAATAATAAGCATATTTTCCAAAAAATGTTTTTGAATCTGTATTTACAGTGTGCGCTATGTCAGTAAATGCGCCTCCACACACTACATTTGTAAAATATGTATTTTCTATACGTCCTACGTCGATTGTTTCAAATTTCTCATTTAAAAGCATTTGAGCAAACTCTTGTGATGTTGTTGGAAGATGTAATTGTTCTGCAAAATCATTTACTGTTCCTGCCGGAAGTATACCAAGTTTTGTTTTCTTTTCGCTTTTCATAATTCCATCAACAACTTCATGTATGGTTCCGTCTCCACCACATGCAATTATCATGTCGTATTCTTCGCTACATGCTTCCATTGCTTTTTCCATGGCATCATCTTTTTTCTTAGTAGCAAAAAATGTAATTTCTAAATCTCTTTTTTCAATAGCTATTTTCGCTGCATTAAATATTCTATTTCCTGCCAGTTCTCGTCCGGAAGAAGGATTATAGATAACCATATATTTTTTTGTTTTATATTTTACTGCATCAATTAACATATTTCCTCCTATTTAAATGCCCAAAATTTGCTTATAAAATAATTTACTATTATTACTAATATATTTGTCCAAATTTTTGCTACATATTCATTAACACTTATAAATTCAATTAATAAAATCATGCATCCTATATCAAGAGCATAGGTTGCTACTCTTCCTATTGAAAATTTTATAAATTCTTTTAAATACCCTTTATTGCTATTAAAAACATAATGTTTATTTATTATAAATGCAAATAAAACTGATGCTACAAACGCCACAGTATTAGATGTTTTATAATCTATTTTAACATATATTAACAAATAATACACAACAAAATTTACAAGAGTTGTTAAACCTCCTGCAACAATGTATGAAAATAATTCCTTGGATAATTTATTTTTCATTACATAACTCCGCCGTCATTTATTTTCTCCCCATTGTGTTCGCTGACTATGTAAAGAGGTCTTTGTTTTGTTTCATTGAAAATTCGTCCTACATATTCGCCTATTATGCCTAAGCATACTAATTGAACTCCACCTATAAATAAAATTGTTACCATCATGGATGGATAGCCTTGCACAGGGTCTTTCCATAACAATGATTTTATTAAAATTATTATCATATAAATTATGCTAAATAAAGACACAATGAAACCAAAAATTGAAGCTATTTTAAGCGGAAATGTAGTAAAAGATGTAAGTCCTTCTAAAGCTAAATTAGTTAATTTAAAATAGTTCCATTTTGTTTCGCCTGCAGCTCTTGGCTTTCTGTCAAACAGAATTTCTTTTTTTCTAAATCCAACCCAGCTAAACATTCCTTTTGTATATCTTTGTTTTTCTCTAATCATTTTAAGAGATTGTAAAGCTCTTTTATCTAATAATCTGAAATCTCCAGTATCTTCTTGTATTTCTATTTTAGTTGTTTTCTGTAGCATCCTATAAAAAATACGTGAAGTTAATTTTTTAAGCCATGTTTCACCTTCACGGCTTTTTCTTTTTGCATATACATCATCATATCCCTGTTCCCAATAATAAATCATTTCAGGTATAAGCTCAGGTGGATCCTGTAAATCTGCATCCAATATTACAACAGCATCTCCTGAAACATAATCAAATCCAGCAATCATAGCTGTTTCTTTTCCGAAATTTCTTGAAAAACTAATGTAGTTAATTCTACTATCTTTTTCTTGCATTTCTCTTAATATATTTAAAGATTTATCCTTGCTTCCATCATCAACAAAAAACATTTCAAATTCATAGTTTTTTATATCATTTATTACTTTTAATAATTCATTATATAATAAAGGAAGGGAATCTTCTTCATTATATAATGGTATTAATAAACTTATTTTTTTCATGTATGTAATCCTCACTTTTTCAAGGCATTATTATGTATGGGTTATTTTTAGTTCCATTTCCACTTTTTATATCTAAATTTTCATTTATATACATAGCAGGAATTATTCCTGCTTTTACATTAGCATCTTTGTGATAAACAAGTCCGTCTTCACCAACTATTCTTACCATACTCTCATTGCTATAATAAGGAGTCCTCAGCCAATACCTTATATTTTTTTTATAATCTATATTATTATCATAAACATAGTTTTTTAATTGATATGTATCAAGCAAGAAAATTTCATCTTCTGAATTTTTATAGTAAGCATCCACAGCATAATTTTGGTCAATATAGGATGTTATTGCAGTCCAAAAATACGGTTTGTTTCCACCGTCTTTTAGTTGAATACTATTATAAGTTAATACATTTTTAAGTTGTGTCTTATTTATAATTTCTTGTTCATATGAGGAAAAACTATTTTTAAAATCAGAATTAAGATAATTTCGTATATCAGATGATTCCCAATTATTAGAACCATATTTGTTTTTACTTATCTGTTCATCTTTTAAATCAAATTCCATTTTGTCTATAGTATTTTCACTCCATATTAAATACCCATTACTATTATCATGATTTAAAACAATCCATTTTAAGGGCTTTTGTTTGTAGCTTCCAAATTGTATATAGTTACCAGTTTCAAGCGTCATATTAGTTTTATCAGCAGTATTTAATGGAGCTATTAAAAATAAAATAACTAATGACACTGCAGTAATAGGAATCATTTTTATAAAAACCCTATTTCTAAAATTATTAGCAAGCCACAAAACACCAACTAAAATCATCATATCAAAACAAATATTAAATAAAAGCATATGTTTTTGTAGGTCAGCTTCACCATTTCCTATGACGGGGAGGACAAACTGGCTCATGGTTGTTAAAAACAACAAAATAGCTGCAAATCCATAAACGGTTTTAATATTTTTTTTGTTTTTAATATATTGCATTATTTCATATATATTTATTATAAAAAATAATATTGAATATACTCCGATTATGTAAAAAGCAGAGCCTAAAGTATTTTTTCTTAAATTTCCCCAAATGGAAAATCTGTTTGTAAATGATAATCTTTCATATCCATCATCTGATTTAAAATTACCCAAATATGATGGTTGAATTATTACGCTATTATCTGCTGATAATATTAATTTATCTATTAACCTATTAGGATTTAATAAATAAAATTTTGTTACATTAACAAAAGAAGCCTTATCATAAACTTCTTTTTGAAATTCATCGCTGTAGATGTCAAATTCCTTTTCTTTTATAAATCCATGAGTGCCTGTTAAAGATAAATATTTTTCTGATATGCCTAGTTGTTTTATATCCTTTTCAGGTGTTGGTGAATCTTTTAGTATTCCATAAAATATTGCTTGATAATTATTAACTTGATTCATCCATTTTGGAGCACTAACATAGTAAAAAACTGAAAATATCATTATAATTATGGAACCTGTTATAATTATGTATTTTGTTATTTTATGCTTTTTAATCAACAATAAGCATAAAGAAAATAAACTTATTAAAATTCCAATAGGGGTGTTGGCTACTTTTGCTCCAACAAACAAAAAGCTTGAAATAAAAAATATTAAACTGTAATAAACAGAGTTACTGTTATCTTTGCTTTTTATTAACGCTAAACATGAACCAACTGCAAGCATTAAAGATGCAATTATAGGAGCTTCTCCGAAAAATGAATTAAAATAAATTATATATCCTATATCACATAAAATTATGAATGATAAAATAATAAAAGTTATTTTAAATAGTATAGACTTTATCTTTATATTTTTTAAAAACAAATATAATCCATATGAATAAATAGCTGTGTACAGCATTCCTAATATTTTAATATTAAATATTGAAACATCTTTATTTAAAAGTAACTTAATGAAAAAATTAATTATCATGGATACTTTAATAAATATAAATTGAGTAGAAAAATAATTATTATTGTTTTCTACATCAGGGTTAATTATATATTTCAAAGAACCCATGATATCTTTATTGCTCACATTATTTATTTTATAAAAATTATATGAATTATAATACCTTTCAAGTCCTTCTGTTTCAAATCCTAAGGGCTGTATAACTCTATAATAATCAGTATTGTCTGCTAAACCTATGTAAGGATCTTTTAATAATAAAAATGCTATAAAAATAAAAATTAATAATAAGGCTTTTATGTTTAAATTTTTATGTTTCATTTTCCCACCTAACTGTATGAAAAATATTTATATTAATTATAAATTATTACTATTATTATAATCATTGAGGGGTACAATATCCAGCTTTAAATATTAAAAAACTTAATTTGCATTAAATTTAAATCATTTCCGGGGAAATATATTAAATATCTTACTAATAGTTATTATTTTCCTAATTTTATGTTTTAAATTAATTTCTTTGGGTATTTATATAATATATAATAATTATAGTGGGAAAAGGAGAAACATATGTTAAATGAAAAAGTATCAGGTTTATTAAATGAACAAATAAACAAAGAATTCTATTCAGCATATCTTTATTTAGATATATCGAATTATTATTATAATGAAGGATTGGATGGCTTTGGTAATTGGTTTAGAGTTCAAGCTCAGGAAGAAAGAGACCATGCAATGTTGTTTTTACAATATATGCAAAATAATGGTGTAAAAATTACATTAAATCAAATTCAAGGACCGGATATTGATTTTACAAGTCATAAACTTCCACTTGATGAATCATTAAAACATGAACAGTATATAACAGCTTCCATTAATGATATTTATGAAGAAGCTTTAAAAATTAGAGATTATCGCACAACTCAATTTTTAGATTGGTTTGTTAAAGAACAAGGTGAAGAAGAAAAGAATTCAGAAGATTTAATTAAAAAGTATGAATTATTTGGAACAGATGCAAAAAGTTTATATATGTTAAATTCTGAGTTAGCAACAAGAATTTATACAGCACCATCACTTGTTTTAGATTAATTATAATAAAGAATGATACGGACACATAATGCAAATGTGTCCGTATCATTTATTTATTACATTGTATGTTCTATTTTAGCACCAATATTCATTACTGATTCAATTGCAACTTGAGTGCTATGTGTTATATCCGAAAAACTTCCTAAAATATAACTATGCATATATGGAGGTAAATGAGCCATTGGATTATATGGGTTAACACTGACTAAGTAATCTCTCACTAAAGTTGGAAGATTACTGCTTTCAACCAGTAAAAGTGGTGTGTGCTTTCCTAAATGAGCAAATAAAACACTTGGAACTATATGGTACCATTTACTTAGTTCACCAAATGAAAATGCCCACCCATTTCTTGTATTGTGCTGCCATCCAAAATCTTCAAATGGACTTTGATATTTTGCAAAATTTATAGCAATTGTGATTGGGTCATATCCTTCAATCCTTGCAACATTTCCTGTAACTGTATTTCTTATTTGATTTACTACATTTTCACTGATAGTTAATTGAGAACCTACAATGTAAAAGTTTTTCCCTCTGTTTGATTGTAAAAAGTTAAGAATAACTGGGGGTATAAAGTTTTGCTGTACTAAAA
>DIVM01000062.1 GCA_002435835.1 Firmicutes bacterium UBA6132 | reverse complement strand
CAAACATAAAAGGCTTTGTAACAACTGCTACTGTAAGTATTCCTTGAGATTTTGCTACACTAGCTATGTATGGAGCAGCTCCAGTACCAGTTCCACCACCCATACCTGCAGTAATGAATACCATATCTGCACCTGTCACTAAATCTGCTATGTCAGCTTTATTTTCTTCTGCAGCTTTTTCACCAACTTCTGGTTTAGAACCTGCTCCTAATCCACTAGTTAATTTTTCGCCTATTTGAAATTTAATATCAGCTTTAGATGTTACTAATGCTTGTTTATCTGTATTTACGCTAATAAATGTTACTCCTCTTACCCCCGCATCTATCATACGATTTACAGCGTTATTTCCACCGCCACCAACTCCGATAACTTTTATATTGGCAAGTTTTTCTGATGGCTCTTCAAATTGAAACATATATTGACCTCCTACCGAGAGAAAATTTTTTCATATTATGCACATCATTATAACATATATTTTTCAATTTTCATACATATTTTTTAAAATCATTTTTCTTTATTTTTACTATATTTTTCTATAACATAATCTATCATCGTACGACTATTTTTATACATGTTGTTTCCAAAAGCAAAAACAGCTGCTAAATATATAGGAAGTCCCAATTGTTCTCCAATATATCCCAAAACACATGCAAAAATTAAATCTGATAAAAGAAGAATTAAACTTCTTATATTTGTAATTTGGCCATTCAAATTTTCACTTAAAATATTTGTGATTGCATTTATTATAGCTAAAATAAATAGCGCAATATATACAGCGTATTGCAAGCTGTAACCAATATTTGCTTTTAATGCAACCAATATTCCTAAAGCAATACCGCCTATAACATAAAGCATCCCTGCACCCCTTTTAATTAGATTAATCCTTAGTAATTGTATATTTTACTTCATAATTATTACCATAAAATTTTGGAATAACTAAATTGTAGCTCATCATAGTTACAACTTCCATACCATATGTATTTTTAAGTTTATATGCATATGATCCTTCATCATTTACTATATTATATAATGCTTCTTGATCACCAACTGCTCTTATTATAAATGGAGCAGGTACGGATTCACCATTTATTTTCAAAAGCGGTCCAGCACAAACAACTTCAGATATATTGATAATTCTTTTTCCATTAACATCAATTGCTTCTGCACCAGCACTTTTTAAATCATTTATAAGTATAGTTATATCTACGTCATGTACTATTTTATCCATTATATCAAGTGATTCATCTTCTGATTTGCTATCTGCTACACGAATCATTATTCCAGGTCCTCTTACATCTGTAAAACCATTATAGAATTTTAATTCTTCTATTTCTTTATTCATAGCAATAACTTCTTCAAGATAGCTTTTATCTTTTAAATTTTGAAGTTTAGAAGATTCATATTTTAGTTCTGCTTTTAGTTTTTCTACTATAAGGCTCATGTCACTTAAATTTTGCTCATTTTTATATAATTCCTTTAATGCATAGATAGTAGTTTCATCAACTTTAGCATTAACACCTCTTACCACGCCAAATGTAGCTATGAAAAATAAAATAAATATTAATAAATTAAATGGCTTAATTTTTATGACCCTCACCTCATTCATTGTTCAATGTTCATTGTTAATTACTTATGGTTCTAATTTTTCAGCATCAACTGGAACAGCATATTTAAATTCCTTTTCTCCGTTAAAACTATTTATTACAACTTCATCAGTATATCCTGTATCAATAGTAAATCCTATTTCTTTCATAATAGAAACTATTCCACCAACAAAATTTAAAGAAGCATCAATAGTTCTTTTGTTTCCTATAGCTTTAATTTCTAAAGGAAGTACTAAAGCTATTCCGTTAACATTTATATGGTCAAGAACTGGAACTATCTCTGTATAATTAGTATATCTTTGTCCATTTATGGATATTGCTTCAACACCTGCATTATTCAAATAAGATATTAAAGCTAATATATATTGATGGCTGCTCGCTAAACTTATATATGAGTTTGGTTCTTGGTCAACTTTTATTATTACACCAGGACCTTTAACACCATAATAGCCAGATAATATTTTTTGTTTATTTAAATCTTCTTTTATTCTTGTTAATTCCTTTTCTCTATCCACTGCTTTTTGTTCATTTACTTTTATTTCATCTTTAAGTCTATATATTTCATCTCTTAAATTTAATTTTTCATTGTTTAGCTTTTCCATTTTACTATTTAACTCAGTTGATTTATCATCCGACTCAGTATTGTTACCAAGTACATTTTGTGATGTGGTATATTGAGTCATTATGATTAATCCTAACGATGCGCTTATAATGAATAATATCATTTTGTCCATTAATTTTTTCATTATTATTCCTCTCCTTACTCGTCTTGTTTTTCTTGATTTACTTGATCATCTTCAACATAAACAGGACTATCACCCTTAGTAAAATCTATTAAATCCGATGCTACTGTTAAATTATTATTTAATCTGTCGTTAATTATGTTCATAGCAAATGAAATTTGATAATTTATATCATCACTTAATCTAACTTTAATTTTTGTACCGTATTTTGTATTTAATATAATACTATTGTCTTCTGAAACAGTCAGCTTATTTATTATACCGTCACCATATTCTTTCAAACAATATTCTGCAGTTAAAAATATTGATTTAATGTCTTTTATGCCATCAATATTTATGTTTTCTCCTATATTGTATATCACATTTGATAAACTTTCAATAGTTATTAATTCACTTTTT
>DIVM01000066.1 GCA_002435835.1 Firmicutes bacterium UBA6132 | reverse complement strand
AAGTGAACATAATATGTCGCTAGTAGCGGTACGTTCAAAATTAAAGCTTTCCTGAATATAATTCCTGCTTGACAAGTCAACATACATAGCATTTGGCATTGTTGAAGCAACTATTAAACCTCTGAGATCCACTATAAATAAATCCTTATAGTAGTCATTATTCATATTCATAATTTCCATAGTTCTTGTCAAATATTTATTTACATCATAAACATCTTCTGTATCTTCAAAGAAATTATGAACATGCTCGTCCCTCGATAATGCCAAAGTTTCAACCTGTACTTTTTTTACCATTAAATCTATTTTTTCCTGAGCCCTTAAAATTTGCACTTCAGTAAGTACTGAAGATTCATTGTTTAATATGTTTGCAGATTTATTATAAATAGATACACACATAGCAATTAATGGTATAATTACAGTTAGACAAATATAAAAAGTGATTTTGCTTTTTAGTTTCATGGGTAATTCCTTAGTTTTAAATTAGTTTTTAAAAAAATTAAAATTAATGTTGAAAACATTATCATTATAACACATTTATTGAAAAAATTTAATAAAGAATTATGAATGTTTCATATAAGTTTATGAATAAATGATATATATTAATAACATACTTCATAAATTTACAAGGTTTTTATTAAGATTATGTTATTATTATTTGAAATAAAAAACATTTGGAGGATAACGTTATGAATAAGAAGTTAAAATCTTTTGTATCATTAGCTTTGGCTGTAGGAATGACTTTTTCACTTTCAGCATGCCAATCTAAAGAAACTGCTCCAGCTCCGGCTACAGGCGGAACACAGGCTACCGCAGAAAATAAGGATCCAATTCGTATAGGATTTTTTGCACCAATAACAGGTGCTGCTGCTGCAGATGGTTTGAGCACATCAAATTCAGCTGAGTTAGCAGTAAGTATAATTAATGAAAGTGGCGGTATTAACGGCCGTCAAGTAGAATTGGTAAAATACGACGATGCATTGGATACAAAACAGGCTGTTAACATAGCTCAAAAATTAACAACAAAGGATAACGTTGTAGCAGTTGTAAGCGGAAGTTATTCAGGTCCTACAAGAGTTGCAGCTCCAATATTCCAAGAAGCAGGCATCCCTATGCTTTCAGGATATGCTATTCACCCTGACGTATGTAAAGCTGGAGATTTTATATTCTCTCAATCATTTGCAGGTTCAGTTCAAGGCAAGGCTGGTGCTAAAGTTGCAGTAGACATGCTTAAAGCTAAACGTATTGCAATAATACAAGTAGATATAGATTTCGGCAAACAGCTTGCAGAATCATTTACTGAATATGCAACTGCTAATGGAGCAGAAATTGTTTCAGTTGATAAATTTGCTATGGCAGACAAAGAATTTGCTCCTGTAGTAACAAAATTAAAAGAAGAAGTTAAACCTGACTTAATTTATATGGCAAACTATTACGGACATGGTGCTGAAATAGTGAGACAAGCAAAATCAATGGGATTAAATGTTCCTATACTTGGAACAGAAGGAATTGATTCATTCCAATTCTTAGAAATTGCAAAAGAAAATGCTGAAGGCGTTATTTTAACAACAAACATGAACAGAGATTCAGAAAATGAATCTACTAAAGCTTTCATAAAAGCCTATAAAGAAAAATATGGTATAGTTCCTGATATGGTAGGCGCTTCAGTATATGATTCATTTGAAGTTTTATTTAAAGTAATAGCAGATGTTGGAACTGAACCTACAGCAATTCGTGATGCTATTAAAGGACTTAAAAGCTTTGAAACTGTTACAGGAAATTTAATTGAATATGCTCCTACAAGAGAAGCTATAAAACCTGTTCAAGTTCAAGTTATAAAAGATGGAGATTTCCACTATTATGGTGTGGTTGAAGATACTGATATTATAACTCCACCTGCAGCAAAATAATATAATTATATAAGGGGGATTCATCCCCCTTTGTTTAGAAAGAGGTGATTCTATGCTAATGCAGCAATTGGTAAATGGAGTTATGATAGGGAGCGTATATGCGCTTACTGCAATGGGAGCTACTTTAATATATGGTATTTTGCGTATATTAGATATTGCAAATGCAGCGGCTTATGCAATTGGGGCATATTTAGGGTGGTATATTTACAGCATTTCTCACAATCTTTTATTGGCATTTTTATTATCAATGATATTAACAGGATTAATAGGTGTAGTTATACAAAAATATATTTACTATCCAATAATAAGCAAGCCAAACGTAATACCAATAGTTCCTTTAATAACAAGCGTGGGACTTTTTACCATCACAGGGGATTTAATAAGACTTATATTAGGACCAAATGTTAAAGAATTTGGCGTTGTATTTAAATCTGGTGCAATTAAAATAGGAAAATTAATTATCAACCCTGAGTGGATATTTATAATAGTTTTAACCGCGGTGCTTTTTGCAATTTTATGGTTTATATTAAACAAAACGAGATTGGGACTTGCATGGCGAGCAACAGCTGAAGATTCAGAAATAGCTAAAGCAATGGGAGTAAACACAAACATTTCCATGGCCCTGAGTTATATATTAGGTTATGGTTTTGCAGCATCAGCAGGAATAATGGTAGGTATGCTCTATAATTCCATATCTCCTACAATGGGTGATATTCCTTCATATAAAATGCTTGCAATAATAGTATTGGGTGGCTTGGGTAATCCAGTAGGTACTGTAGTTGCAGGACTTATAATAGGATTGGCAGAAACATTGGTATCAGCGTATATGGGTTCAATATTGCCTAGGGATGCAATTGCATTTATAGTTCTGATATTTGTATTGCTTTTAAAACCATCTGGTTTAGTTAGTAAAAAAAGTGCTTGATAGGAGGCGGATTTATGTATTTTACTGTAGTTTTAGTTAATGTTGGCATATTTGTGCTGCTTGCTTTAAGCCTTAATATAATAATTGGTTATGCAGGTCAGTCTGCAATGGGACATGCTGCTTTTTTTGGAATAGGGGCATATACTTCTGCTTTGATGACCAGTACAATGGGGATTAGTTTTTGGATTTCACTACCTTTTGCGTTAATTGTTACAGGAATAATTGGTGCAGTTTTAGGATTGATAAGCATCAGACTTAAAGATGATTTCCTTGCAATTACAACAATAGGAATTAACTTTGTAGTTGTTGCCATATTTCAATATTCTGAAATATTTGGTGCTTCTTTAGGAATGACAGTATCAAAACCTTTGTTCTTTGGAGTTAAAATGACAGCTCCAATGTATTTGACATTAATATTTATTTTAATAGTTTTAACTTGTTTATTCATAAATAAAATGAACAAATCTTGGTTTGGTTTAGCGTTGGCAAGCATCAGAAACGATGAAATGGCTGCATCATCCTTAGGAATTGATGTAAATAAATATAAAGTGCTTGCATTTACATTGGGTACTGCCATTGCAGGACTTACAGGAGCTGTATATGCACATTTCATGACTTTTATATATTCCAGCGATTTTGCTTTTATAGTATCCATAAGCATTATTTCAATGGTAGTGGTTGGAGGAATAGGAACTATAAAAGGAGCTATATTTGGAGCAGTACTCCTTGGAGTAGCACCGGAACTATTTAGATTTTTAGCTGATTACAGAATGATAGTGTATGGTGGTTTATTGGTATTAATGATGAGGTTTCAGCCCCAAGGTTTACTGGGAGACAACAGTTTTATAATGAGGAATATAAGCAAAATTTTTGCTAATATAAAAAAACAAAAAGGTGGTGGTCAAAATGCAGGAAATGCTTAGAGTTGAAAAATTAAAAATGCATTTTGGCGGGTTAAAAGCAATTGACGGGTTGGATTTAGTAGTACATGACAAAGAAACTCTTGGAATTATAGGTCCTAATGGTGCAGGAAAAACTACTCTTTTCAATTGTATTTGTGGAGTTTATAAACCAACGGATGGTAAAATATTTTTAAAAGATGAAGAAGTTCAGGGCAAAGAACCATTTGAAATAGCAAGAAAGGGAGTAGCAAGAACATTTCAGATTTCTAAACCTTTAAGAGATATTTCAATTTTGGATAATGTTGTAGCAGCACTTGGTATTAATGAATATATAGGATTTGGTTCCATACTCAAAAAGAGCCATAAAAAAGAAACAGTTGATAAAGCTCTTGAAATTATTGAAAGAACTGGACTTAAAGAATTTAAAGACAAAAAAGCAAGAGAAGTTAGTCTTGGCTATTTAAGAAGGCTTGAAATAGCAAGAGCATTAGCTATTAATCCTCTTTTGATAATGCTTGATGAGCCATGTGCAGGACTTAGCAATTTTGCAATTAACGAAGTCATAGACCTTGTAATGCAATTAAAAAGCGAAGGTAAAACTATTGTATTAATAGAACATAATCTTCCAATATCCATGAAAGTTTGCGACAGATTGGCCGTGCTTAATTTTGGACAAAAAATTGCTGAAGGAACACCAAAAGAAATTCAAGCAAATCCTCAAGTTATTGAAGCATATTTAGGTGAGGAGGATGATGATCATGTCAATGCTTAGTTTAGTAGATGTAGAAATATCCTATGGACAAATGGAAGTTATTAAAAAAGTTTCTGTCGAGGTTAATAAAGGCGAGCTTGTAAGTGTTATTGGTCCTAACGGTGCTGGCAAATCAACTTTAATAAAAGCAATAATGGGTCTTAAGGATATAAAATCAGGAAAAATTATGTATGATGGAATTGATATTACAGGGGTTCCTGCATGGGAAAGAGCTGGTTTAGGTATTGGTTATGTTCCTGAAGGAAGAAGAGTATTCGGAAATTTAACTGTTGAAGAAAATTTAAAAATGGGTTGTTATAAAGTTAAAGATAACAATAAAAATAAAAATAACATAAACAAAGTATATGAGCTTTTTCCAAGGTTATTTGAAAGAAAAAATCAGCTTGCAAAAACTATGAGTGGCGGAGAGCAGCAGATGCTTGCAATAGGTAGAGCACTTGTGTTAGATCCAAAATTATTATTAATTGACGAAGTATCAATGGGATTAATGCCTATTATGGTTAACACGTGTTTTAAAATAATAAAGGATTTAAATGATTTAGGAATTACTGTACTTGTTGTTGAACAAAATGCAAATAAAGTATTAAAAATTGCTGATAGGGGATATGTTATAGAAACAGGTCATATAGTTATAGAAGATACAGCTGAAAATCTTAGATCTAATGACGTTGTAAAAAAGGCATATTTAGGAAGTTAATAATTAATGAATGTTGGAGAAATCCAACATTTTTTATTAAAAATAAATATTTGCATTAATGTAAAATAAAAGGTATAATATTTTTTGAAATTGTTTTCATAAGGGTGGGTGACATAAGTGAATATTAAAAATTTATATGATATTTTTGATGAAGTTAGAAATTCAATTATAATTGTTAATAAAAATCAAGAAATTCTATGGCTTAATGCGTGGGCAAAAGATTTATTAAAAAATGAAAACTTATTTATAAGAAGCAACTTTAATCAAATATTCCAATTTGAATATAAGGATAAAAATAAATATTACGTTCATTTGAATCATGGGGAAAAATTTTTTTATAAAACTTTTAGTTTGAATAATGATGATTTAGATGTCATCATGCTTTATAGCAAGGATAATTTTAAGGAAGATTATAACAAAATATATTGCTATGAAAAAATAGTTAATTTAGTTAATGATGGAGTTTTGCTCACTGATTATAAGGGACATGTTAAAATATTTAATCCAGCACAGGAAAAAATGGAAAATAAAAAATTTGAAGATCTCTATGATAAATATTTATGGGATTTTTACGATTATGATGATGAAAGTGGATCTGAGCACAGGAAAGTTTATAGAGAAAAAAAACCAGTGTTAGGTAAATATTCATTACTTACATATAAAAATGGACAACCAAGATATTTATATTATAATACTTATCCTGTTTTAAAAGATGATGAAGTAATAGGAGTTTTTTCTGTAAGTAAAAATGAAGAAAAATTAGAGGAACTTTTATCTGAAACAATTGAATTAAAAAGAAGGCTCGCTAACAAAGATTTTACAAGTGAACATAGTGATATTCTTAATAATGGAACTTCGTATACATTTTCTGATATAGTAGGAAATAGTGAAATAATTCAAAATACAATTAAAGAAGCACAATCCATTGCATTAGTAAATAAAAACGTTTTAATTATTGGAGAAACTGGTACGGGCAAAGAAATGTTTGCTCAAAGTATTCACAACGCCAGTACAAGAAAAAACGGCCCTTTTATAGCGGTCAACTGTGCCGCCATACCCCAGACGCTCCTGGAGAGTGAGCTTTTTGGTTATGAGGGGGGGGCTTTTACCGGCGCGCGAAAGGAAGGGAAAACAGGTCTTTTTGCCCAGGCCCACCAGGGGACCATTTTTCTCGACGAAATAGGCGAGATGAGTATCGATTTACAGGCCAGGCTGCTACGAGTATTGCAGGAGAGGGAGGTACGGCCCTTGGGTTCAGGCAGGGTTATCCCCATCAATGTACGGGTTATTTCGGCCAGCAATAAAAACCTGTTTGATGAAGTATTAGCGGGTCGCTTTCGCCAGGATCTATACTACCGTTTGAACATACTTTATCTTAAGGTTCCAAGTCTGCGCGAAAGAAAAGAGGACATACGGTTATTATGCCGGCACT
>DIVM01000279.1 GCA_002435835.1 Firmicutes bacterium UBA6132 | reverse complement strand
CAACTTGATTGGATATAATGTGTGGAGCCGTTCCTCCTTGAATTTCTCCAATAGAAAAAGTTGCCATTTCTGAAGGTGCTATTTCATTTTTAATAATCGAATTCAATGCAATGATAATATGGGCTGCGATATTAATGGCATCCACGCCCTCTTGCGGTTCTGCACTATGCGATGCCTTACCTAAAACCTTAATGATAAATTTATCGGAATAAGCTGTCACATTTTTCTTACCAAAAGCGATGGTTCCTGGTAACTCACTGTCAGTGACATGTAATGCTAAACATGCATCAACATGTGGATTTTCTAAAATTCCTTCTTGTATCATTTTTCTTCCTCCGCCACCACTTTCCTCAGCAGGTTGAAAAACTAATTTAATCGTCCCTCTCCACTCTTTATTTAATGCCTTTAATATTTTTGCAACACCAACCAAGACTGCTGAATGGACATCATGACCACAAGCATGCATAACTCCTGAATATTTGGATGAAAATGGCAATCCTGTCATTTCCTGAATAGGCAATGCATCCATATCCGCACGTAAGAGTAGCACTTTACCATCACTGGCACCTTTGAGTATAGATACTAACCCCGTCTGTGCAATCTTACTTTGAACTTCTAAACCCAATTTTTCCAACTCATTCTTAATAGTTTCGCTGGTCTGAATTTCTTTAAATGCTAGTTCTGGATATTCATGAATTTTCCTACGTAATTTAATTATATCTGCTTCATAGATATTCGATAATTCAATAACACTTTTCGTAATATTCATACCTTACCCCACCCTATTTTTTATAAATATCTACAATTATGAGTTTTCTCCTAAGTTTTCTACATAATTCACTTAAATTCTTAATTGTTTTATTCATTTTACTATGATAATATAAATATGTAAAACAATTAATACTCATAGTACTATTCCAAAACCGCATAGCAAAAGGAGACTTTTTAATGAATAATATTCAATTAGAATACTTTATCAGTGTTGCCAATCATCTTAGTTTTACAAAGGCTGCTGAAGACTGCCATGTTGTACAAGCAACTATCAGTCGACAAATAGCTAAACTTGAGGCCGAATTGGGAGTTCCACTATTTGAGCGTGGCAGCCATCATGTTCAGCTAACTCCAGCTGGGAAAATCATGGAAGGTTATGCTCCTGTATTTTTAGAATATCATCGCAATATGATGGCACATGTACAAAATGCTCCTAAAGGTTTTGATCACACATTACGAATTGGTGTAGGTCCAATGGAATATAATTTACTTAGTCAACCATTAAAACTATTTCACAAACTATTCCCTTATACGGGAATTGATTTAAATACATATACATATTACGTATTGCTTACCAGATATAGGAACAATGTATTAGATATCTGCATTTGTAACGAAGAAAGCGCTAAACAAATGCCAAATTTTTCAACTATTGAATTATATAATCAACCATGGTATGTTGCGGCTAGTAGCGAAAGTTCATTTTGGTCATTATCTAGAGATCAGCAAAGTTCTTTAAGTGGATTTCCTGTAATCACACAAGTTAGTAATGAATTTGAATCTGTTCGTTCTTATTGTTTAACTAACAATTTACTTCATGGTGGTTTTTTTGAAACTAATTTTCTTTCAACTCAATTAGAACTTTTACAGTCAGGATTAGGAATTGCAATACTTCCTCCATTTATTAAAAATTCTCTTCCTCCTGGAATTCGCATGGAAAATGTACTCTCAATACCTTTTGTGCCTAAGTTTATTCTTGCTTATAATTCCAGACAAATACAACCAGATACAAAACTTTTTATAGACCTTTGTCTTCAATCAGTGAATAAACTTACCACTTAAATATATTCAAAAAATGTTATTTAACTTTGACTTGTTTTAGCACTGAGATAACTTTCAAGTTAATTTAAAAAAATGACTGGAGTTGTAGATACCATAGTTTCAAGACTCGTTGTTTAAAGATGTAGCAAACATAAGGTTACAAATTAATACTTATGACACATAACACTCCTTTTAGAATATATTGATATTATAAAGAAACTTTTCATTTATATATTAAGGTGGTGTAATAAAATTGTATAATTGGAATTATCAAAATAATAATAATAATAATATAAAGAAATTTAATACAGTCGTGCCAGAAACAGATACAACAAAACTGTTTGGATTTTTAGAAGTACATGTTACTTCTGGTGGTAAACCTATAGAAAATGCATTGGTAACTGTATTTATTTTGGATAGATTTTATGGAGAAGCTCCTGTTCAGTTTGCTACAACAGATGCAAATGGTACAGCTGCAACACTTACAGTACCTACAGCATATCTCTTAAGTAATACAGTAGGACAGGATTTTTATTTTACATCATATAATTTAAGAGTTGATGCTTTAGGATATTATTCTTCACAGACAAATAATATCCGCTTTTATCCAGGAATAACAACTATTTTTAATATTAATTTGCAACCTGTTCCACTGAAAATACCCGGAGTAAATCTTGAACAAAGAATTCAATTACCACCGTCTAAATTTGATTTGTAATTAATATAGTATAATAATTTATTATTTTAGCTGACTTCCTTTATGTAGCTTATAAACGTCATTAAATACCTACAGCTAATTATGCAATTTTTTATTCTTAATAGTTTGCTTTTATTAATTGTATTTGGTATCATATGAATTATAGCAAAAATTAAAAAAAATAATAAAAAAGGCGGAGGAAAGATTAAGCCAAATGGATAATCAAGAACAAAAACATAAGAGACGTATTCGATATAAAGGCACTCACCCTAAAACTTATAAAGAAAAATATAAAGAACTGCAGCCTGAGAAATATGCTGATACTGTAGAAAAAATTATACAAAAAGGCAGTACTCCTGCTGGGATGCATCGTTCAATTTGCGTTAAAGAAATATTAGAATTCTTACAAATAACCCCAGGGCAAACTGGATTAGATGCAACACTCGGTTATGGTGGTCACACATTGGAAATGCTTAAATGCTTAAATTCAAAGGGTCACTTGTATGCACTTGATGTAGATCCTGTTGAATTGCCGCGCACCAGAGAGCGTTTAGAACGCTTAGGTTATGGTTCTGAAATTTTAACCATCAAACAAATGAACTTTTCCAATATAGATCAAGTTGCTTTAGAATCAGGACCATTGAATTTTGTTTTAGCAGACTTAGGTGTATCTTCAATGCAAATAGACAATCCTGATAGAGGATTTTCATTTAAGATTGAAGGTCCATTAGACTTAAGATTGAATCCTGAAAAAGGTATATCTGCAGCTGAACGGTTAAAATCTATTTCACAAGAAGAATTAGAAGGAATGTTGTTAGAGAATGCTGATGAACCTAATGCTGAAATAATAGCTCGTGACATTATTTCTGAAATAAAAAAAGGAAAAGACATTTCAACAACAACTCAGCTCCAACAAATTATTAAAGAAACTTTGAAATTTATTCCCGAAAAAAATAGGAATGATGAAATTAAAAAAACTTGTCAACGATGTTTTCAAGCGCTTAGAATCGATGTTAATAGTGAATTTGAAGTTTTATATGAATTTTTAGAAAAGCTTCCTGCTACCCTTGCTGAAGGTGGAAGAGTTGCTATACTTTCATTTCATTCAGGAGAAGATCGCCTGGTTAAAAAATCATTTCAACGTTTTTTCCGCGAAGGTATCTATAGTGAAATAGCTCCAACTGTTATTCGACCATCAGCTGAAGAATGTAACACCAATGGTCGTGCTCGTTCTGCTAAATTGCGTTGGGCAATAAAAGCATAGTTATATATATTTGTTTTTATAAATAAAGCACTCTTATCATTAAGAGCGCTTTTTTGTTGCTTTTTTCTCCTAAAAAAATACTTTTTAATTATATAGTTTTAGAATAAACTTATCAGATAATTTAGGTAATTTTAAATGTATACTTAGCAAATTAATGGAAATATTAGTAATAATAAAGTTTTCCTAAATATTTGCACTTACATAAAACCAAAATTTAAGTTATAATTATAATTATAATAAAAAAATTAAATGTACTAAATTTTAGTTTAAGTAGTTTGAGGAGGTAATAATATGTTCAATGTTAATGATTATATAATGTATGGAAGTAATGGTGTATGCAAGGTAGCAGAAATATGCACACCTAAGATTTTCGGAGCAGATAATAAAAGGAAGTATTATTTGCTACATCCTGTATATAAGGAAGCTGATACCATTTATACTCCAGTTGATAATCCACAGGTTGCAATGAGAAAAGTTATTTCAAAAAATGAAGCAGATCAACTTATTAAAAAAATGCCTACCATAGGAACAATTTCTGTTGGAGTAGATGAAAAAAAAGAAAGAATATTTAAAACCGCTTTACACTCGTGTGATAATACGGAATGGATTAAGCTTATTAAAACCATACATGTTAGCAAAGAAGAAAAAGCTGTTATAGGCAAAAAAATTTGTGAAACTGAAAAAATAGTTCAGAAAACTGCCGAAGATTTATTGTATGGAGAATTGTCCATATCCCTACAAATTCCTAAAGAAAAAGTTGAAGAATACATTTCTAACAAAATAGCAGTTTCAAGCAATTAATATTTAAACCTTTTATATTAGCTTTTAAGTCTTATTATTTAATAATACATTCATCTCTAATTTATGATACAAAATAAAAGGATAAGCTATCGCCATCCTTTTATGAATGTTTCATAATCATTTCTTATTTACTCAAGCCGTTGATTATAAATTTAATTTTCCTCATTCTCTATTTCGCTGATATCTATTTCTTCAGCTCCTTGTTCAATTTCACCACTTTTAAATTTTTCTCTAATTTTTAATTGTTAAACAATATATTCAAGTTCTTCTATTCTTTTTTCAATATAGTTTTTAACATTTTCTTTAGGGATTTTTAACGCTGCAGCAAATTCTCCATAAAGTAAATCTTCAGCTTTTTTCATGTAATTTTCATCTATTTTGCCGAGTTTCTTTTTATTATTTTCTGCAATTCCTTTTTTAACATAAACATTTTTTATTAGCTTTATTAAATCCTCACAGTCGTGTGTCTTAAATGATGATCTATAATGATCATTTATTTCTTGCATTCTATTACTGTTAAACACTTCTACTTCTATGCTTGGAATTTGTTCAATTAGCTGCTGAGCAAATTCATATGTAATGATTTTTCTCATAAATGTATTAGTTTCAGTTGGTGCATATATTTTTCCTTCAACATATAATGGCTTCAAAACATAATAAAGCCTGTTATCATCAATACCTGACATATTAAGTTTACATATTTCTTCAACACGGCAAACACCGTCATTACCATAAATAATTAACTCATCTTTTTGAAACATAAAATAAAATCAACTCCAATCTTATATATTCCATAAAAACTAATATAAAAATTCTATTTAAGAATATGAATTACTAAATAATTATGCTAATAAAAAAACACGTACAGAATTGAACAACTAAGGTTACGCTCGCAAAACTACACGTTGTATAAACATTTTAACATTTTTAAAATTTTCCATGTAATAGTTTTTTTGAAAAAATTTATTTCACTAAATTTGTGCTTTCATTTATAAATAAAATTATAGTTTTACTTTAAATTTATTTGTTATATTTGGTTAAAATATCTTTTATATCAAATTAAATAAAGGAGATAAATATGAACTTTTTACAAGGCCAAGAAACTCTTACAACTACCCAGTGGATACTTCGTGCAATAATAGCTTTTTTCTTTTTAGTAATTGTAGCAAGAACCTTAGGACAGCGCACCATATCCCAATTAAGACTCCTTGATTTTGTCATTGCATTAGTACTCGGAAATATTATTGCACATCCGTTATCTGATGAAAAACTTGGGTTAAAAGGATCACTCATCTCTACAATTGTTTTAGTTATACTTTATCTTTTTAGTTTATATGGAATACTTAAATTTCCATTTTTAAGAAAAATGCTTAACAGTTCTCCAATAATAGTTGTTAAAGATGGTGAAATACTTTATAAAAAACTAAAAAAAGCAAGAATTTCTATTGATGATTTATTAGAAGAATTGCGTGAAGAAAAAGTTGAAGATATTAAAAAAGTAGCATTAGCTATTTGGGAAGCAGATGGAAAGCTTTCAGTTTTTTTACATCCAAAATATGAACCATTAACCCCGTCATATTACCAAATGGAAACAGAACCTTTTGATATGCCTATAACCATTGTTAAGGAAGGTAATATAAATTTCAATGAACTAAATGAAATACATAAAGATGAAAACTGGGTTATTTCCAATTTAAAAAATTTATATCATACTGATATAAAAAACGTCCTGCTCTGTACTGTAGATAAAAAAGGTAACTTTAAAGTTTTTTTATATAAGTAGATATTGTAACTAAATCAGCCCTTCAAATATTGGTTGATTTAGTTTTTTTTAACTTATCTTATTTACATTTATAAAATAGCATTTCTCTAAATTCTCAAAATCTTGATTATGCAAATTGCATGTTCTAAAATTATATTCCAAAATTTCATTATTATGACAAGTCATATGCTTTAATGTATCAAATTTTGATATTTATCTTTTATAACACAGAAACCCTGTGTTTTTATCCAACAGCCAAAACAACCAATAATCAACACTTTTTCACTTAAATCACATTTACACATATTTATGCGACTTATCGACTAATTATAAAATATTCAAACTAAAATAAAAACTACTGATTTAAATTTTTCAATCAGTAGTTTTTATTTTAAGCATATAATTCTGTATATAAATCTCTTAATTTTTTACTTTCTCTCATTATTTCCAAAGCCACATCTGCATGACCTTTGCAATATCCATTTCCAATAATCATGTTAACATCTTTACCAACGCCTTCTGCTCCTAAAGCAGCTTTTGTAAAGCTTGTAGCCATACTGAAAAAGTAAACTGTTCCGTCATCCTTTGTTGAAAGAATTGATGCCATTTCACAGTTTGGTATGCTTACATTTACAATAACTATATCACATAGTTTTCCTTCTGTAGCATCATAAACTTTTTCATATAC
>DIVM01000225.1 GCA_002435835.1 Firmicutes bacterium UBA6132 | reverse complement strand
CACCATCAATTAACTCTGGAATATGTTCATTCATACACATATCTTTTACTGCCATTGGATATTCTGTGTTATATTCTTTGCCATTATGAAGAATTTTATATCCCCAACGACAAGGCTTTAAACATCTACCCCTATTTGAACTTTGAGCAAATAGCATACCACTGTATAAACATTGGCTTCCATGAGCAATACACATATCTCCATGAATAAAGTATTCAAATTCCATATCAATACTTGCTGCTAAATATTTGCTATATGAAAGAGGTAATTCACGGGAAAGAACAACTCTTGACACTCCATGTTCTTTCAATACATGTAAACTTTGTAAATTATGTACGTTCATCATAACAGATGAATGTATTTGCAAATCTAAATCCATTTCTTTTATTAAACTAATGACACTCATGTCCTGTACAATAAGCGCATCAGGCTTTATTTCATTTAAAAGCAGCAGAAATTCCTTTAACTCTTCTATTTCTTCATCATTATATAAATTGTTTACAGTAATATAAACTTTTTTCCCCATAGAATGTGCTATTTTAACTGCTTCAAATAGCTCTTCATTAGAAAAATTATAATCTTTTCTGTGTAAACGCATATTTAAATTTTTGCCGCCAAAATAAACTGCATCACAACCTAAGTTAATAATTTCTTTGAAAATTTCAAAATTACCAGCTGGAGCAAGCAATTCTACAACTCTGTTGTTAAAGTATTTTGTNNCATTAATAAAAATCATTAATCTTTTTTAAACATATCAAGTATATCAAAAATAGCAAAAAAAATCGAGGAAATATTTTCTCCCTCGTCTTTTTAAAATTAAATCGCAAAAGTTCCAACCCCAAAATTACTTATATACAAATCATCTGGATGCAATGGTTCACTGTAATAATAACCTTGTATTATATCGCAACCTATCATTTTTAATATGTCAACTTGCTCTTTTCTTTCTACACCTTCTGCCACAACTTCCATACCAAGAACATGAGCTGCCTTATATATCTAAATATTTTTTTAATATATAATGTTATTAACAATTTTAAAAGTATATCATTTAACAAACTATATTTCAACATTATTCTACCAATTTATTTCTAATTCCTTTGAAAGCATTTATTTTTTTAACAAAAAAATTTCAATAATTGGTTTAATTATAGAAAGTTCTGTCTTACAAATATATATAAATTCTAAAGAGAATCTTTTACTTTTATAATAAATTCACTTCTGATAATTCCTTTATAGTTTCATATGCTACTTCTACACCCTTTTGTAATTGATCATAGTCAGTCCATTCTTGTGGGCTGTGACTTCTACCATTTTTACTTGAAACAAATATCATACCTATATCTGTTATATCAGCCATAACCATAGCATCATGACCTGCTCCACTTAATATTTTCATATTACTTAATCCAAGTTTTTCACTGTTTTTCTCTATTATATCTACTATATGATCTGTTAATTTAACTGGAGGCAAGTCAAGATTATCTAAAACACTGAACTTTATGCCTTTAGATTGGGAAAGTTTTTCCAGCTCTTCGTTTATCCAACATCTAACTTTTCTAATGTAGCTATCATATTTTGATCTTATATCAACAGTAAAAATAACTTCATTAGGCACAACATTAGTTGAACCAGGCAAAACACTAAGTTTACCAACTGTAGCCACTGTGCCTTCTCCCAATTCTCTAGTAAAATCTCCAACTCTTGAAATAATAATTGCAGCAGTTTCCAATGCATCAACTCTCATATCCATAGGTGTAGTTCCTGCATGATCAGCTCTACCTTCTATTTTAACTTCAATTGCATAAAGCCCTACAATATAATCAACAACTCCAATTTCCTTTTTTAGAGATTCAAGTATGGGTCCCTGTTCTATATGTAATTCGATGAATGCTTTGATACTATCCTTTGGTCTTATTGCTTCTTCTATTTTATCCGCATCAAAACCAAATTGCTTCATAGCTTCAGCAATTGTTATACCATTTTCATCTTTAAAGCTATAAAGTTCATTTTTATTTACTTTTCCTGCCATAGCTCTGCTTGCAAATATTCCACCGCCAAACCTACTTCCTTCTTCTCCTATCATAGCAATAAATTCAACTGGACATTTTGGTTTTAATTTCTTATCATGAAATACTCTTGCTATTTCAAGAGCAGCCACAACTCCAGCTTGCCCATCAAAGTTTCCACCATTTTTAACAGAGTCAAAATGTGATCCTATCATAACTATAGGTAAATTATTATCTTCACCATCAATTCTCCCTATAACAGTTGCTGCTGCATCCTCATAAACTTTTAACCCAGCATTAACCATTTCACTTTTTATATATTCTCGCGCGCCCCTATCTTCCGTGCTAAATGATAAACGTGTAGTTCCTGCTCCCGGTGTTGAAGTATATTTTGATAGTTCCTCTATATCTCTTTGAATACGTTTTACTTTAGTGTCCAAAAAATCGCCTCCTTGGAATTATATATATTAATAATATTATACCGATAACTTAATTGCAAGTTAAAATAGAATTTAATTAGTTAGCTTCTTTCCTTGACAAATAACCCTATAAGACATTATTATAAATATACAATATTATCTTTATTTAAGGAAAAATATATTATAAAGGGGATAAAAATGTCATACTCAAAAGTTAAATATGAAGAAATAAAAAAATTGTGCAACTTAGTTTTTAATAAGTTTGGATTCACCGAAAAAGAAAGTGAAACTATCGTAGATGTTTTGTTGTTATCAGATTTATTTGGAATTGAATCTCATGGTATCCAAAGATTAATAAAATATTATAGTGAAATAAAAAATGGAATAATCAAATTAAATTCTGAAATGGATATAATTAAAGAAACTCCTATTTCTGCTGTTATAGATGCACAAGCTGGAATGGGACAATTAGTTGGTAAAAAAGCTATGAATTTAGCTATTGAAAAAGCAAAATCCTCAGGATTTGGAATGGTTGTTGTTAGAAACTCCAATCATTACGGTATAGCTGGATATTATGCCAAAATGGCAGAAGAACAAGGATTACTTGGTATTTCAATGACTAATTCACCAGCAGTTATAGTACCTACATTTGGTAAAGATGCTATGCTTGGAACAAATCCTATAGCTATATGTCTGCCTGCGGAACCATATCCATTTTTATTAGATATGTCTACAAGCGTAGTAACAAGAGGAAAAGTTGAAGTATACCATAAAAGAAATGAGCCATTGCCAATTGGATTAGGATTAAATTCCGATGGAGAAGATACTACTAATGCTGAAGACATTTTATTTAATGTAGCAAAAAATCTTGGTGGCGGATTGCTTCCACTTGGTGGATCAAAAGAATTAACAGGAGGACATAAAGGATATGGTTTAGCTCTTGCAGTTGAAATGTTCACAGCTATTTTATCCGGAGGTCTTACTGGAAATAATGTTAATTTAAATAATCCAAATGGCTCAGGAACTTGCCATTCATTTCTTGCAATTGATTATGGAATGTTCGGTGATAAAAAAGAAATTACAAACAGTATGTCAAAATATTTAAATGAACTTAGAAATTCAAACAAAGCAAAAGGAGCTATGAGAATTTACACTCATGGTGAAAAAGAAATTGAATCATATAATGATAAAATGATAAATGGAATTCCTTTGAACGACATTACACTTAAAGAAATAAATGATATATGTGAATATTTCAATATTAAAGCAAGTGACTATATTTCAATAATATAATATAAATAAAAATATTTTAAATAAAATGTTTTTATCGCTGTTTAAAGGTAACCTTATTGGGGTAAATTTTAATCATACAGCAATAATTTTAAAAACAACCACAAAGGAGACAAAATTATGAATGATGAAAACAAAGAATTTGAATTTATAAATCCTAAAATAGCGGATGAAGTTATTATTACTATGGCAGGTATTGCGACTAGTACAATTAAAGGAGTAACATTAGTTCGTACTGGTGTAGCAGAAGGGATATCAAGTATATTTTCAAGAAACAGTTATTCAAAAGGTATAAAAGTTGAAGTAAATGAAAATACAGTTGTATTAGATATTAATATAAGTGTTGAATATGGTCGTAATATAAATGCAATAGCACGAGAAGTACAAGCTGCTGTAAAAAAAGAAATTGAAAATATGACAGATATGGATGTTGCTGCAGTAAATATAAACATAATCAATATTACTTTAGAAAAACAAGCTGAAATTTCCGAATTAAATATAGATACAAATTAATTATGTAATAAGAATGGTATATATTTCAAAAACGGTGAAATAGTCAAAACTATTACACCGTTTTTTTAGGTTTTATTTAATTATTTAAATATTTTAATATGTTCAACTAACATATTGAATTGTTTTACACCAGGTTGTTCTGTTGGTTTGCCAAATGGCATTTGTCCTATTAACTTCCAGCTCGCAGGTAAATTCCATTTTTTTCTAACATCCGCTTCAACTAATTCCGTATAATGTTGTAATGATACACCAAAACCTTCATTTTCTAATGCAGTCCAAATTTTATATTCAATATGTTTTAGTTTATGATATTTTTAATAATTTAATATAAATATTGTCAACTTACTAATAATTATCATTACCTTTTTAATAACTTGATTATTTTTCATAACTAACTATAAATTAATTATCACACATTCATTTTTAAAGTTCAAACTGGTGCTTTACTTATTTACAAATTTTTTAGTTACTTAAAAAAATTTTGTAAATTTTGTTGCGCTTCTATAATTGTTATAGTATAAGCAAACATATACAAGAATTAATGTACGGAGGTTTTCATGAACGGAAAGATAGATTTTTTAACACAGATTGCACATGCATTAGCTAAACAGTTTGGTGACAATTGTGAAATTGTTATACACGATTTAATAAAAAGTCCTTACGAGAGCTCCATTATTCCATTGATCATGAACTATGCCAAATAAAAATACTTTTCTTTTCATATACCCAATCCATTAGTTTATTTATTATTTTCAAAGTTGTCGTCTTATTTATGATTGTCTCTAACTGTAAACTATTCTAATGCTCTTAATGAAATAAAATAGTATTTTTTGTATTTTTATATACAATTAACAAGTCATTATAAACAATTAGGGATAAATCTTTTTACAAAAGATTTATCCCTAAAATAACTTACCTATTTTAATTGTATTGTTCCTTTTGAGCAACATTATCTAATTCTGACTCTTTTTCTGCTTCATCAGTCATTTGTCTTTCTTTTTTTATGAGAGTTACAACAATCATAAGCATTTAATCGTTTAAAATGGCCCAAAGTTAATCATTTGTGCAACAATAACAAAGATAGCACCTACTAGATACTGTATACCAATAAGTGGAAGAATCCATTTTGCCCATTTTGTCCAAGGTATTTTAGCAAGAGCCAATCCAGCCATAAAATAACCCGAAGTTGGCGTAAAGATATTAGAAATACCATCTCCTAACTGGAATGCCAAGCAAGCAGTTTGTCTTGTAACTCCTACTAAATCTGCTAAAGGTGCCATAATTGGAATTGATACAGCAGCCTGTCCACTTCCAGAAGGAACGATAAAATTCAACAAGCACTGGAAAATATACATACCAATTGCAGTAACTGCTCCCGGCAATTGACTTAAGAAGGTTGCAGCTCCATTAAGAATTGGATGAATAATATTTCCATCGGTCATAACAACAAGTATACCCCTTGCAAAACCAACAATCAGTGCGCCAGCTGCTACATCTGCCATTCCTTTTCCCAAAGAGTTGGCAAAACCATTAAATCCCATACGACTAATTGTAGCAACAACCATAGCCATTCCTAAGAAAAGAGCTGCAATTTCATTCATGTACCATCCATATTTTACAACACCAAAGATCAAAAGACCAATTGAAGCTGCAAATACTAATAGAATTAATCTCTCTCTTCCGCCAAATTCATGTAGATTAGAAAGATCCAACTTATCATCACGAGCTATATCCACATCATACATAGAAGAAAGCTGCGGTTGTTTTTTGATTTTTCTTGCATAAAGCGTTACAAATGCAACTGTAATAAATAACATACAAATATATAACACAACACGAAGCGTCATTCCAGAGAAAAGTGGAAGACCAGCAATACCCTGTGCAACACCGATAGTGAAAGGATTCATAAAGGCACCAGAAAAACCACAACCAGCCCCACATAAAACCATAGCAGTTCCCGTCACTGAATCAAAACCCATCGCGATTGCCATGCTGACCATAATTGGAATAAAAGGTAAGGTTTCCTCTGCCATTCCAATAATTGCACCACCCAATGAAAATGCAATCATAACTGCTGGAATTATAACAGTCTCACGCCCTGACAAAGCTTTTGTAAGTCGACCAAGTCCTGCCTCAATTGCTCCTGTATCTTGTAAAACTGTAAAACTACCTCCAACTAAAAAAATAAAGAAAATAATGCTTGCACTTTCTACCATACCCCTTGGAATAGAAGTAAGAAATCCCATAAGACTTACAGGAGTGTTTGCAACATTTTGAAAGGAAGTTGGATCCACAACTTGTCTTCCGTCTTCCAAAGTCATCATCTGATACTGTCCTGCTTGAATTATATAGGTAAGTGCAGAACAAAGTAAAATAATTCCAATTAATAAAATATAAACATGTGGTACTTGCAATTTCTTTTTATTCTCCATTTTACTGTCTCCTCTTTCATAAAATAAATACGATAAAATTTAAAACTTAGAAGATAGAAAGCATCCTAGCCGATCATTTATCACTTTTCCTTGACCCAAAGCAATATTCCCATTTAAAATCACAAATTCGACCCCAGATGGCTCAATGTTGATTTCTTCAAAATTAGCACCGTCCCTGATAGTTTTTGGATCAAAAATAGTAATATCCGCATCAAAGCCCTCTCGAATCTGTCCTTTTTCTATTAACCCAAGTCTTTTTGCTGGTTCAAATGTCATTTTCCTCAACGCGTCAATCATAGAAATGCACCCTGTTTCTCTTACGTACTTTCCAAGCACTCTAGGAAATGTTCCTGCTGCTCTAGGATGTCCATTTCCATTATTAATAATACCATCACTTGCAATCATGCCATTTACATTGCAAATTGACTCTGCTATTTCCTCTTCATTCATAACAAACGCAACTGCTAACATTTCAGGATACTCTTTTCTTACCTTTTCAAACAATTCCTTATCACAAAAACAATTCTTGAAAGGCTCATCTGTTAATAGAATGCTGTCATAACTCTTATTCCAACGTTCAAAACAACCATCATTAAAAACCGCCGATCCTATGTGCGTAGAAAATGCATTGTAAGGGTATGTATCATAATCCAATTTTGGGTTTTGAATAATTGCATTATTAATTTCTTTAAGCGCATCCCTCATCTGCCCCATTGCAGAACAACTACTCAAATGAGATATTTGGAATTTTTTTCGAGAAAGTCTTGCAATATCTATCATTTCCTTTATGGCTTCAGAAGCACCTGCCGAATCATCTCTATAATGCATAGATACAAAAATATCGTCCTGTGGCTGGCCATTTAGAACAGAAAGAACTTCTTCAAAGCTGATACCAGGGTCGTATTCCAGCCCAAAGGAGATTCCCCAAGCACCATTTTTAATCTCCTCCTTTAATTTTTCCGAAATCTGTTGAATCACCTTTTTTGTTGAAATTTCATATCGTCCAACTCCAAAATTACTGCGCATACTGTTATAGCCTGCAAGAAGCATATAGTTAACCGGACATCCACCTAAACGAGAAATAGAATCCCTAAACTCTTTTACACTTTGATGCTGCAATCCGCAATTTCCTCCCAAACAGGTCGTTACTCCCATTTTGAGCATCATTTTAGAAATAACGTATTCCTCACCTTCATTGTTAAAGTCCTCTTCATGCATATGAATGTCAATAAACCCAGGAGAAACAATTTTGCCTTCTGCTAGTATGATTTTCTCAGCAGATTCAGTGATTCGGCCAACTTTTAAAATTTTCCCGTCTTTGATACCAATGTCACCATTGACCATTTTGCCTTTCTCATAATCAGGATATTGTCCTGATTGTATGAGTATGTCTAACATAATATCCTACCTTCCCTACTTAATATATTTTGATAACCTTTTAGCACAAAAGATTCAGTCCATATTGTGGAATACAGTCAATATTATGGACTTATTTGCAGTATAGCACTTTAGAATAATGAAGTCAATAGAAATAAAATCTCATTTATCAGACTTATACAAATTTCATTAGAAAAACTCATAAAAAAAATTGCAAATTTTATTTGCAATTTTAATGATTTATCAAACAAGCAGTCTTTTTAAAAATCTCAGGCTATACTAACTATAATAAAATCTGACCAATTCTTTTTGCTGCCTTTAAAAGTTCTGCTATGTATTCTTCCTTATTTTCCCCAAAATGTTTAGATTTTATTGCCCCCAAAGAAATACAACCATGAATGCTACCATTACTATGAAAAACAGGAACGCCCAATCCGACCGTACCATCTAAATATTCATCTTCGCTATCAGCAAATCCTCTTGAAATAATCTTTTCATATTCACACAATAAAGCTTTTGGGTCAAGGATTGCTCCAGGCGATACCTTTTCAAGTTTAAAATTTGATACTATTTCACGAAGTTCTTCTATAGGATGTGAGAAAGCCATCAAAACCTTTCCATAACAACCCGCATTAATTGGATAAACTCGCCCTGCTATGTAGCGAATACGCGAATCCTGAACCTGAGATTCATAAATACTCACAACATCCGTCCCCTCCAAAACAGCATATCCCACCTGCTCACCAGTTATTTGCGCAACGTCATCAATAATTCTTCCAATTTCCAAAAAAATATCAGTATTATTCGCATAAATCAGCCCAACTTGATATGCTTTATATCCAATAGTATATTGCCCAGTATAATTGCGCCGAACATAGTGAAACTTTTCCAAAATATTTAAAATACGATGTACAGTGGGTTTACTAAAACTTAAATGTTCACTTAGTTCTTTCGCTGAGTAGGAATATGGTTTTTTTGTAAATTCATTCAATACAAAAAGTGTTTTTTCAATTGCAGTTACTTTTTCCATGAATTATCCTGTCCTTTCTGTCTTATATATTCAATGATTTTTTAATTATATATCTATTTTAACATTTGTATCCATGAATTTCTAATACATTTGGAGTATAATGAATCTATCATCTCTTTTGCCATTTGTTGAACTGATGTACCTACTCTTATAAGGCATACATTTGAAACATCACATACCTTTTAATATAATATGGCTTTTCTGGACCACTTGATATAGCAATTTTAACAATATCTTTATCTTCCATTTTAACGGTTATCACATCAAACAATACCATTGTAGAGAGATATATATTATCTTTATTTATCTGCGATTATTTTCTGAACATCATCAGAATTCTCTACACCAGAAATAAATCAGTTGTCTTCAATACCTATACATATTTCTCCGCCTTAAGCATAATTTAAAATCCTACAACTTCTTTCTCCAAACTATCATTTAATTCTCTTTTGAATTCAACACGGTTACTTTCATTCATAAATACTCAACCTAAGAATATTTTTTGTTAATATAATTTATCATATAGCTATTATACTATAATTTAAATAAATTTAAATCAAAATTTATTATTTAATTTCAGCACAAATTTAAATTCTATTCTTTGTTTTCTCCCCATGTGATATTTTTACATCTTCAATTAATTCTTTAAGCTCTTTTTCATCTCATGTATTAAAAGGGGTTTGAACTAATGCAAGTATGATTTTGCTGCTATAAAAAATATTGAATAACCTGTAATTAATGACACTACGCTATAAAATGAAAAATATGTTGTAGTAGCAAATATCAATACTGCAATCCAAAGTAGCACTGAATGAAGCTGTTCTTTTGTCCAACCATCAATGATAATTTTTTCTTTTGCAATGAATAATCTAATTTAACTCTTTTCTCCAAATTAATTAATTTTTTTAATGAATCTTAGTACTAAAAATTTATAACTTAAGTGTAAATATGGCTTTCTGTTAAAGCAATAATTTTCTAATTGGAATTTGTATTTCTGAAACATATTCATTTTCAGAATCTGAAAAGTCATAATCTACTATGTTTTTTTTAATTGAATCACCTAATATTTCATATCCATTTTCATTTATCCATCGAACAAGAATTTTATAATGTTTTTGAGTATCATTATAGCAACCTTTAAAAACAACACAGGCATATTGCCCCTCAGGAAATATTTTCATATGACCTGTAACTATATCTTCTGTGGAAATAATCTCAATAAAATATTTAAACTTATAAAAAATTTATTGCTGTTAATTGAAAAAATACGTAATTGCAAAAAAGTAGATACCAAAAAACAAAATCCACAAAATATATATATATTTCTATTTAGTTTAAATTTCTTCATAAAGATTCGCCCCCATTTATTTTGTTGTATAATATTTTACTATTGTGTCCGTATCTTTGTTTATCATTATTAAATAAGTTAGACTCATAAGATTTTTTGTTGGGTGTTCTTTTAAATAGTATTAAAATAATTAGTACCAATGATTCCTACTAAAATCATGACAGAACCTATTACATGATAATAATAAAAATTTTCACCTAAAAACACTACACCCGCAACTATGCTTATTATTGTAGCCAAATTAGCAAATACAGTAGATTTTGAAGCAGACATTTTTGAAAGACTATAATTCATAAAATAATAAGCAACCACTGATGATAAAAGACCCAGGTATATTACTGAAATTATTACATCCTTATTAAAGATAGGTTGAAAATACATATTAACATTTCCATTAAAAATATCTAAAATTAATGCAATAAAACTAAATACAGCAGCAGCAATCCCCATCATAAAATATGTAATTTCAAAAGAAGAAAAATGCAGAGATATTTTTCTTGAATATATACTATATACGGAAGCAGACATAATTGCTACAAAGAGAAATAGTGTTCCTACAAAATTTGCACTACCATTAATAGATGATGTATCGTTAAGTAATATATATATAACTCCAGCTACTGAGAGAAATATAAATATCCATTGAATTCTACTTGGCATTACTTTTAAAAAGTAAATTCCCATGATTGATACGCAGATAGGTATAAGTGCAATGAATAATCCCGCATAAGATGATGATGTATATTGTATAGCATATGTTTCAAAAATAAAATAAACAACAGGCTGAGCTATGCACGTTATAAACAAATCTTTTATTGGTTTATTTTTATAGTCTACCTTAATTACCTTACACAAAACCAACAATGACATTGCAATAAAAGCTATCAAAAATCGAAATGATAAAAGTTTAAGTACTGAAATTACCATTATAGCTTTTTTTGTAAACATAAAACTCAAACCAAATATTAATGAAAATATAATAGCTGCAACATAGAGTGTAACATTTTTAGTATGCATTTTCCTCCGTGGTATTTTTTAACTTAATTAAATATTAACATTATTATCATATATTTTCAATGCATGATTCATTCAAATACAACCTTGTTATAGCTTGCGAATTATTTATTGAAAATTTATATCCATTCATATATAATAATGTGAATTAATCTTGTAAGGAGATAAGAATGTATTTAATAATTGATAATTACGACTCTTTTGTTTATAATCTTGCCGCATATTTTCATGAATTAGGACAAGAAATAGTAATATATAAAAATGATAGAATAACCAAAGATGAGATTACTAAAATTAAACCACAAGGAATTATTATTTCACCTGGTCCTAAAAGCCCTACTAAATCAGGGATGTCTGAAGAGATTGTGAAAGAGTTTTATGGGAAAATTCCTATATTAGGAGTATGTTTAGGCCATCAAGTCATTGGACATGTGTTTGGTTCTAATATAGTAAAGGGTGTTAGGCCAATGCATGGCAAAATAACATCTATAACACATAATGGCAAAGGTTTATTCCACAATATACCTAGCCCATATTTTGTTACAAGGTATCATTCATTAATTGTTGACAAAGAAACTTTATCTAAGGAAATTCAAATAGACGCAGAGGATGATAACTCCACAATTATGGCAATATCTCACAGAAACCTACCGGTATATGGAGTTCAATTTCATCCTGAAGCTGTATTATCAGAATACGGGCATGAAATATTAAATAATTTTATAAAAATTTGCGAAAATTGGTGGTGCAAATAAAAAAGATGAAAAGAATTATTAAAAAATTAGAAAAGTATATTGAAATTAATGAAATTTTTTCAGCATTTATAAATGAAAAAAATGCTGTATTTTTAGATTCTTCACTTCAAAATGAATTAGGGCGATTTTCAATAATTGGCATAAATCCATACCTTACCATATTAAACTCTGAGAAATTAATAGTAAATGGTCAAGTAGTTAATGAGTTATTTGAAGACTATGTAGGAAATTATTTAAAAAGCCACCATGAAGAAAATAATACTATACTTCCCATTGTATCCGGAGCTATTGGATATTTATCCTACGATTATGGAAGAAAATTAGAAAATGTAAATTCTGCTCATGAAGATAATATTAAGATACCCCACTGCATATTGAATTTTTATGATGACTTCATCATAGAGGATCATAAAGAAAAAGAAATATATATTGTGGCAAATGGTAATTTAACAAGCAGTGAAGTGGCTATAAAAAATATAGAATATAAAATTGCAAATATAAATGAAAAATTTCATGACAGTGAATGTATACGCAAAATAATTGTAAATTCTAACTTTGAAAAAGAAAAGTACCTACAAGCTATAAGTAAAGTTATACAATATATTATAGAAGGAGACATTTATATTGCAAATTTAACTCAACGATTGAAAATAAAAAGCGAAAAAACACCCTATGAAATGTTTAAAAAACTTCGTAAAATTAATCCTTCACCCTTTGGAGCTTATTTAAATTATGATGATTTTCAGGTTGTATCTTCTTCCCCAGAGCGCTTTTTAAAAATGAAAAATAATCATATAGAAACAAGACCTATAAAAGGAACAAGAAAAAAGGGATCTGATGAAAGTGAAAATTTAAAATTAAAAGAAGAGCTTCAGCAATCTGAAAAAGATAAAAGTGAGCTTCTCATGATTGTTGATTTAGAACGCAATGATTTGAACAAAGTTTGCAAAAAAGGAACCGTAAAAGTAACTGAGTTATTTACTATAGAAGAATATGCAACCTTATATCACTTAGTTGCTAACATTGTAGGTGATTTGAAAGATGATTTAACTGTAATGGATTTAATCAAAGCTACATTTCCAGGAGGTTCAATTACTGGAGCCCCTAAAAAAAGAGCCATTGAAATTATTGATGAATTAGAAAATGGCCAAAGAGGAATATATACAGGCACAATAGGTTATATATCCTTAGATGGAAGCTGTGATTTAAATATTGTTATTAGAACAGCACTTTATAAAGATGGCATATATTCTTTAGGGGTGGGCGGAGGAATCACCTATGAATCTGAGTTGCATTTTGAATATGAAGAAACATTACAAAAAGCAAAAGCAATTTTAGATGCTTTAAGCTAATATAGGAGAATTTCAATGAATATTAAATTAGATGAAGGATATATGTATGGCATTGGTTTGTTTGAAACAATTGCAGTTACAGAAAATCACTGTATATTATTGAAGGAACATTTAAAGAGGTTAAATAAATCACTTGAAATTTTGGGTTTACAATGTGAAATTACAAAAAAATATATTACAGACTATATAAATGATCACCCTATGAAAGATGGGGCACTCAAGGTTATGGTATCAAAAGAAAATATTACTATAACTAATAGAGACAACACATATACCAAAGAGCAATTTGAAAAAGGATTTATTCTTGGAATTAGCGATGTAATAAGAAATGAAACTTCACCATTTACATTTTTGAAATCATTTAATTATGGCGATAATATATTAGAAAAGAGAAATGCTAAAGAAAAGGGATGGGATGAACCAATTTTCCTTAATACAAAAAATCAAATTTGCGAAGGAGCTACGACAAATTTATTTTTTATAAAAGAAAAAAAATTGTACACTCCCCCTATAAGTTGTGGAATGCTTGATGGTATTATAAGAAGTTACATTTTAAATAATTATAAAGTATGCGAAAAAATTATATATCATAATGATAT
>DIVM01000190.1 GCA_002435835.1 Firmicutes bacterium UBA6132 | reverse complement strand
TCCGCAATAAGGGCAAGCTTTCCATTCAGGATTAATTTCTTTTCCACATACGCTGCAAATATTGCTTGTTGCTTTTATTTCACTTTTAAATGTTGATTTAAAATTCTGTATATCTTCAGCTGTTAAAATATAATTCTTTGCTGCTACTAATAATCCACCTATTAGTCCAACAATGAATATAACGAATAAAAATTTAATCAAAAACGTTAAAATAATTAAGATTGAATAACTAAAACCTGCTACCATTTTTAACCTCCATTATATTAGATTTAATTTAATTATTTAAAATATTTTATGAATAAGTATATTTTATCTCATACCTTTCATCGTACCACCCATGTTTCCATCGTCCATTATCATGTGCATTCCGGGCCTTATCTACTTGTCTACTTCTTTGCCACAATGAGGGCATACTTTCCATTCATCATTTATAGTTTTACCGCACTCTGAGCAAAATTTATCTGTTTTTAATTGTTTGCCAGTAAAAGCTTTTTTAATTGAATCAATGTCTTCTTTACTAAATACATTATTTTTTACATACATGAAAATTCCAAACAGTAATGTAACAAATAATGCTATTGTAAATACTTTTATCAAAGATACCAATAGCAATGTTGCAAATCCACCATAGTTATTAAATCCATAGCTGTAATTAAACCCGTTACCCATATGTGTTGGTATTGAGTAATTCATAGTCATTCCGAACCCCATAGGAAACAGAATAGTGAATAGTAACCACAATGCTATAATTGATAAAGAAATTACTACGATTATTTTTAACATAGAATTTTTCATTATCTCACCTCCTTTATTTTTATTTACTTATATATAGCAAATATCATGCCAAGTTTTTATTTTTATTTTAAATATGATTTTTCATTATTTTGAGACTATTATGGATAAGTTTTATAAATTTCTATCTTACTTCTGTTCAGTATCTTACATCGCCGTGTAGAATTTTCAACAAGAGGCAAATAATAACTTTATTAAAAAGAATTTTTTCAGTTAATATGGAAAATATAGTTTAAGAAAGGAGGAAATTTTATGAGCAGTAATGAACCTGTTACATATGATAAATGCCTCGACAGCACTAAAAATTTGATGCAAGAAGGTTATATGTTTATCAAAAATAGGATGGATAAATATGAAACTAATGTATTTGAAACGCGTTTATTGGGTAAAAAAACAATTTGCATGAGCGGAGAGGAAGCTACGAAGTTGTTTTATGATCCAGATTTATTTAAAAGAAATGGAGCTGTGCCAAAAAGAATACAAAAAACATTGTTTGGCGTTAACGCAATACAAACAATGGATGGAGAAGAACATAATCATAGGAAGCACCTTTTTATTTCTATGATGACTCCAGACAATGAAATGCAGTTATCTAAGATTATAAAAAAAAATTGGGAAACATGTATAGATACATGGGTAAATGCGGAAAGAGTTATCCTTTTTAATGAAGCTAAAGAAGTTTTATGTCGTTCAGCATGCCAATGGACCAGAGTTCCAATAGAAGAAGCTGATGTTAAAAACAGAGCTGATGATTTTAGTTCAATGATTGATGCTTTTGGAGCAGTGGGACCGCGTCACTGGAAAGGTAGAATAGCAAGGGATAGAACTGAAGAATGGTTAATTAAATTAATAAAAGATGTAAGATCTGGGAAACAAAATTCGGAAGAGGGTACAATACTTTATTCTATAGCTTTTTATAAAGATTTAGATGGTGAAATGTTTAGTAATGAAATTGCTGCTATTGAACTTATAAACGTGTTAAGACCAATTGTTGCTATTTCTACATTTATAACATTTTCAGCTTTAGCATTGCATCACAATTCAGAATGCAAGGATAGGCTCATATCAGGAAACAGTAATTACTTTGATATGTTTACACAAGAAGTGCGTCGTTATTATCCGTTTGCACCAATGCTTGGTGCATTAGTTCGAAAAAACTTCAATTGGAATCAATGTGAATTTAAAGAAGGAATGACTGTATTACTTGATATATACGGTACTAATCACGATTCAAAAATTTGGGATAAACCATTTTATTTCATACCAGAGCGTTTTAAGGATAAAAAACATAACCTATATAATTTTATACCGCAAGGTGGAGGTGATTCTTCTATGGGCCATCGTTGCCCAGGCGAAGGAATAACTGTTGAAATAATGAAAGCAAGCTTAGATTTTCTTGTTAATAAAATAGAGTATACAGTTCCTAATCAAGACTTAAGTTATGACTTATTAAAAATGCCTACATTACCTGAAAGTGGATTTTTAATTAATAATATAAACCCAAAATGAATGACATGTAATAAAATTTTTTTAACCAAATTACATCTAATATTATATTATAATACCGCTTACGAATGTGAAGGTTGTGAATATTGCCCTGTAAAAAATTAAAGTGTACTAATCAAGAAATGATACTATTCTTAACGTTAGTACACCAATTTTTTATTGTTAAAATGATGTAGTGTCACTTTTTCAGTAGCCTCACTTCATACCTGTATTTTTTGAAACTATCTTAAATTATTTTTATCCATTCTATATATAAGAGCATGCCTTGACATTCCAAGAAGCTTAGCAGCTTGGGTCTGATTTCCTTTTGATTTTTCTAATGCCTGTCTTACAAGACTTATTTCAAGTTCCTCAAGGTTAAGACCTTCATCTGGTAATGTAAATATGTTATTTTTAGAAGCATAAGCACCTTTAACTATTTCTTTTGGAAGCATTGACGCTTTTATAAGTCCATCACCTGAAAGTATAACTAATCTCTCTATTAGATTTTCAAGCTCTCTTATGTTTCCAGGATAATCATAGTCTTCTAATAAGTCCAACGTATCTCTTTCGATTATTATTTTACCTTTATTAGTTTCCTTGCTAAATTTATCTATAAAAAATTCTACTAAAGGTTTAATATCATCTTTTCTCTCTCTCAAAGGAGGGATGTTTATAGGTATTACCTTAAGTCTATACAAGAGATCTTCTCTAAATTCACCATTTTTAGCCATAGCTTCAATATCTCGGTTTGTCGCTGCTATTATTCTTACATCAGACTTTATTACTTCGGTTCCGCCAATTCTTTCAAATTCTTTTTCCTGAAGAACCCTCAGAATTTTGACTTGTAATGATAAGCTTAGTTCGCCTATTTCATCCAGAAACAAAGTTCCACCTTCTGCCCTATCAAACCTACCTATCTTTCTACTATTAGCACCCGTAAAAGCACCCTTTTCATAACCAAACAATTCACTTTCTATTAGAGTATCAGGTATTGCACCACAATTAACTGTAATATAGGGTTTATCCTTTCTACTGCTTTTACTATGAATTGTTGATGCAATACCTTCTTTTCCTGTTCCACTTTCACCAGTAATTAAAATCGTAGCATTTGTATCCGCAATCTTATTCATAATTTCAAATATTTCAATCATTTTTTTGCTATGTCCAATTATTTTATTATTAAAATTTTCAGTGGACGTTTCCTTTAAATATTGTATTTCCTTATTTAATTTATCAATATTTAAAGCTTTAAAAATTGTTAACTTTAACTCTGTAATATCAAAAGGCTTAGATACATAATCCACTGCACCAAGCTTCATAGCTTCTACTGCTGCATCTGTACTTCCATGTGCTGTTATCATAATCACTGGAATAGAATTATTTATTTTCTTTATCCTTTTTAAAACTTCCATACCGTCAAGTTTTGGCATTTTATAATCTAATATTACCATATCTGGATTTTCATCCAAAAACAAATTAAATGCTTCTTCGCCATTTTCCGCACATATTATAGAAAAGCCTTCCGACTTTAAGTTTTTTTCAAGGATCCATCGCATATTTTTTTCATCATCTGCTATTAATACCTTCATCCCTCTGCCTCCTATATAATCATTTACTATATCACTTTTAGTTACATTTATTTTCATCTATAGGGAATAGTATTTCAAATTGAGTACCTTTACCAACTACGCTTGTTGCCTTTATAATCCCTCGATGATCCTCTATTATCCTATGAACAATAGAAAGCCCTAATCCTGTTCCTTCCTCTTTTGTCGTAAAAAAAGGATTAAATATATTCTTAAGGTCATTCTCTTCAATTCCTATACCAGTATCTTGAAAATTAACCTTTATCCATTTATTGTGAATGCTTTCAGTAGAAATAATTATATCTCCACCTTCAGGCATTGCGTCAACAGCATTAAATATGAGATTTACAAAAACCTGCTTTAATTGTTCTTTATCAAATTCACTTCTTGGAATTTTACTCTCATTAAACTTTACATTTACATTATGTTGTGAAACATACTTATTTACAATAATTAATATTTCGTTAATAATATCATTTAAAGAAGAAATATTCTTTTCATTCTTATTAGGTTTTCCAAATTCCATAAGCGATTTTATTACGTTATTCGCTCTCTCTACTTCTTCATCAATAACATTTAGCTCTAAAACAGCATCTTTGTTATCTTTTAATTCGGTTTTCATGGTTTGTTCAATCATTTTAATTATAGCAAGTGGATTTCTTATCTCATGAGCTATGCCTGTTGATAATTGACCAATGGATGCTAATTTTTCATTTCTCTGCATTTGATCCATTATTTTTTTTGTTTCAGTAATATCCTCTACTATGATAACTAATCCTTTATTCTTATTGTCTAAGCTAAGTGGGTATACGTGAACTTTTATATTAACAACAATATTTTCCTTTATAATACTTTTTTCTATATTTTCAACAGCATTACCATTTCTCATAGCGTCAGTTATTATATTATTAATTTCATTAAAACATGAGAAGTTTTCTATGAAATTTCTACCAATGAAATCACCAGTTATTCCGAAAATATTCTTGGCTCCAGAATTTATTGAAGTAATAAAAAAATCATTATTAATAGAGATTATGCCATTTCTTATACTTTCAAAAATAGAATTGGTGTAATTCTCCAAGATTACATACTTTTTTAACTGATTATCTATAGCAATTATTGCTATGTTTTTCTTTTCAACCAATATACCTGTAATTATTCCTATTACAAAAAACAAGAGTATATCTAAAAGCTCATTAATTGCCTCAATACCAAAACCAATTGAAAGTAACTTTTGCGGAGAGTATATTACGCTAATTAGCAGTGCTGTAATTGTCCCTCCTTTAAATCCAAATATAAAAGAAGACAATATGATTGGAATAAAAAAAAGAAGTCTGTAGAATTGATGTAGAGAAGAATCTGAAGATTTAGGCATAAAATGAAGTATTGAGATTAATAAAATAAGTGCTATATTTAAAATCTTAAAACCTTTTTTATGTTTCACGCTTATCACCTTCTCTAAGAGAAGTTTCACAATAAGGACAGTACTTCCATGTTACATCGACAGATTCACCGCAATTATTACACTTTCTTTTTAATGTTTCTTTGCATACTGGGCATACATTGAAATCAGGTTCCACTGAATTTTGGCAATTTGGGCATTTTTTGTTGCTGTCAATTGAAAGTATTGTTTTATAATAAATTAATATGGCTATTAATATCAAAATTAAAAGCGTCATAACTAACTCCTCCTTTCAGTAGTAAATTTTGCTACCATTACTCATTATTTATCTCTTTTATAATTTCTTTATCCATCTCTTGGCTAATCTTAAGAATTTTTTCTTTATTATTTATGTCAATAGCACAATATAGTAAATATCGTAATTGTTCTAACTTTTCAAAATTACTTTCTCTTAGAGAAGTTTTACAATACGGGCAATACTTCCATGTTACATCAACAAATTCACTGCATTTATTACACCTTCTTTTTAATGTCTCTTTACATATTGGACATACATTAAATTCAGATTCCACTGAATGTTGGCAATTTGGACATTTTTTGTTGCTATTAACAGAAAATATTGTACTATAATATATTATTATAGCTATTAAAATTAAAAGTAAGAGCGTCAATAACTATTCCTCCTTACGTTGATGTAAGTGGTTACCGCATCTTGGACACACTTTCCATAGATTGTTTTCTATAGTTAGACCACACTTATTACACTTTTTACTTTTAGAAGCAAATATAATTTTATCTAATATTAAAAAACTTGCTAAAATTACCACAATAAAAACAATTATGTTGACTAAATTATTATAATTATATTGTACATTATTATTTATACTTTCCCGCATATGCATGCCCATGCCCATCCCCATATTATTGGCAATGTAACTTTGTGTAACAAAATATGGGAGCATGTAATTGTAAATAAAAATTAATGCAAATATACTTAATAATAAATACAATATTGACTTCTTAAAATTCATAAAATCGCTCCTTGATATTAATTAGTATTAAGCTTAAAAATATTAAAAACTTATGTTTTTAATATTTTATCAGCAATATTCATGCCAATGTAAATAATTTTTTATACTTTTATTTTATTTGTAAAATTATATAAAAAGTTAATATCTTATGAGAAAAAACCATGTTGCTCTTTAAATAATGGCTACAATATTGTTCAATTTTCACCACCATACTGTTCAAATATCTACAATTATTCTAATTTCATCTGAATATGACTGACTCTACATATTATTATATAAATTTAATATGTAGATGTTATGAAGATGTTATAGCGAACATATTATCATTAAAGTCTTATAAGAAAACCCAGCAAAATTAC
>DIVM01000031.1:2649-4408 GCA_002435835.1 Firmicutes bacterium UBA6132 | reverse complement strand
AGCTGTATTTCACATCCAAGAGGATTTTTTGCACTGCAATATAAAATACCCTTTTGCTCAACTATTTCAACACCTAATTTTCTAAGCCCTTTTAAATGCAAGTCAATAGGTCTTAATCCAATTTCACATCCACCTGGATATGCAATTTCAACAGAGTTAGTCCTATGTAAAACTGCTCCCATCAAAATTATTGAAGATCTTATTTTTTTCACTAATTTTTCTGATACAACATGGCTATTTAAACCTCTGGTATCAATTATTGCAATATTATTTTCAAATTGAGTTTCACACCCCATATTGTCTAATATTTCAAACATCATTCTAACATCTTCTATATCGGGTATGTTTTCAATTATATATTCACGTCCACAAAGAACTGTGCTTGCAATAATAGGTAATGCAGCGTTTTTTGAACCGCCTATTTCAACGATTCCTTCTAAATTATTTCTACCTTCTATAATAAAGCTTTCCATTTGATCCCTCCAAGCAAGTTTATAAATATAGTAAATTATACTACATTTATATGTTATGCAAACTTGGCGCACTTGTTACTTTTGGGATTTTAGGTTAATAAGATTTTCCATTGCATCATAAATTTTTTCTTCAACATCTAAATTTCCAAGTTTTTTAGATACTAATGCCATTGCAGTTAAAGTATTTTTATTTTCAATTATTTCTTCTATTGATGAAATAAGAATTTGTCCATTTAAATCATTTTCAAGTATAACTTTTGCAGCACCTTCCTTTTCTAAAGCTCTTGCATTATATTCTTGATGATTTTCAGCAGTAAATGATTTTGGAATTAATATTGATGGAGCTCCTACTGCTGTTATTTCTGCTATAGTTATTGCACCAGAACTTCCAATTACAATATCAGAAGCAGAAAGTGCTTTAGGTGCCTCATACATATAATCTTTAATTTCAATATTGCTACCTAAAATTATATTTTCCTGTTTTATTTTTTCATTAAAATCTTCATACAATCTTTTTCCTGTTACATGAAGTATTTTTATATTTTTTTTATTGTTATATTTTTTTATTACATCTATAATTGCATCGTTTAAGCTTAATTGACCGCCACTGCCTCCAAAAGAATAAATAAATACGTCATTACTTCCTAATTTATAATACATTCTTGAACTTTTTCTATCCGTAGTTATAACATCTTTTCTAACAGGGTTTCCTACTAAAACAAGTTTATTTATTACTTCCTTTGAAAAATATTTTTCAGCTTCTTTAAAACTTATTAATATTTTATCAACTATTTTAGAAAGCATTTTATTAGTAATACCAGGAAAAACATTTTGTTCGTGAATCATAGTAGGTACTTTTTTTAAATATGCTGCAAGAACAACTGGACCACATACATAGCCACCTGTTCCCACAACAATATCAGGTTTAAATTCTTTTATTATTTTACTTGCTTCCATTACACCTTTTAAAGATGCAAATACAGTTTTTATATTTTCTAAGCTTATTTTTCTTCTTAAATATTTTGCAGTTACCCATTTAAATTCAAAACCTTCTTTAGGAACAAGCTCGCTTTCAAGACCATTTTTAGTTCCAACATACAATATTTCATTAGATTTATCCATGGATTTTACTTTTTGTGCTATTGCTAATGCAGGATTAATATGTCCTCCAGTTCCACCGCCAGTTATTAAAACTCTCATTTTATCATTCCTTATAAATTTTTTTTGCACTTTTTGGCGCAGTCTCACTGACCAATGTATTTACTCCCTTTGGTCGTATACATTGG
>DIVM01000031.1:0-2622 GCA_002435835.1 Firmicutes bacterium UBA6132 | reverse complement strand
CTGAAAAATAGGGTTAGGGCATCTTAATTTCGATATGTGTTTGAATATTTTGATATATTTAAAAGTATTCCCATTGAAAACAATAAAAACATTAAGGATGACCCTCCTGCGCTTATAAACGGAAGAGCTCTTCCAGTAGGTGGCATTGATGATGTTGCTACTGCTATATGTATTGCAAATTGAACTAATACTAAAGTTGTTATACCAAGAGCGGTCATACTACCATATATATCTTCTGTATTCATGGCAATTCTTAAACCTCTCCAAGCAAATACAATAAATAAAAGCATTATTAAAACACAACCAATAAATCCTAATTCTTCACCTATAATAGAAAAAATAAAATCATTGTACGGTTCAGGCAAATAGAAAAATTTTTGTCTGCTTTTTCCAATACCCATGCCAAATAATCCGCCAGTTCCTAATGCATATAAAGATTGAACTATTTGCCATCCTTCGTCTTGCATATATTTAAATGGATCAAAAAATACTATTACCCTGCTTATTCTATATGGTTGAGCAGCAATAAGTAATACTACACCACTTATTCCTGCTAAAATTAACATGATTATATGCTTTATTTTAGCTCCAGCGCAAAAATACATAACAAACAAAGTTCCACCTAATATTATGGCTGTACTTAAATCGTCCTGTATAGCTATTAAACCACAAAATAAACCAATGCCAAGCATAGATTTTACAAAACCTAATTTAAATTCAGTCATATGTTTTCTGTTTTTGTCAAAAAAATCTGCCATACATAAAACTCCACCGATTTTTATTATCTCTGAAGGCTGAAAGTTTATGCCAGCTATGTTAATCCATCTTTGTGCTCCATTAGAGGCAATCCCCATTATACCGGTTAAAATAGCAAAACCAATACAGGTAATCAGAATGGGTTTTGTAAATTTGGCATATATTTTATAATTGATTTTACTTAAAAAAATCATGCCTATAATTCCACCTACTGCTGCTATTACTTGTTTTCTTAAAAAATAAAATGGATCTTTATTAAATTTATAATATCCGTCCGGGTAGCTTGAACTATATACCATTAAGAATCCGAAAAGCACTAATAGTATAATTACAAAGACTAAAACCCAGTCAACTGTTTTTTTAATCTTTCTTTGAGTTTCCTCCATAATATTTAACCCTTTCCTTGAAATCCCTGCCTCTAACTTCATAGTTAGCATACATTCCCCAGCTTGCACATGCAGGTGAAAGAACTACATTATCTTTATTATCACTTAATTCAAAACATTTTTTTACAGCTTCATCCATATTTTGAACTCTATATATATTTGTAAATCCATGTTGCCTAGCACAACTTTCTATTTTTTCCGCTGTTTGACCTAAAAGTACTAATTCTTTTACTTTACCATCAAAGCATTCAATAAAATCATCATATGAAGATTGCTTATCATAACCTCCAGCTATTAAAATTATTGGTTTTTCAATTCCTTGTACAGCTTTTATTGAAGCATCAACATTTGTTCCTTTAGAATCATTATAAAACTTAACTCCATTATATTCTCCACAAAATTCTAAACGGTGCTCCACACCTTTAAATTTTTTAAGAACTGATGCAATTATTTCTTTGTCAATTTTAAGAGCTATACAAGCACCTGTTGCTGCCATGGCATTCTCTAAATTATGTTTTCCAGGAATAAATATTTCATCTACATTTATTATAAATTCTTCATCAGATGAATTTGTTTCTTTATAATACATTTTACCTTCTTTAGCATATATTCCTTGTTCCAAAATCCTTAATGAACTAAAAAATATTTTATTTGCTTTAATGTTGCTACTATAATTTCTAATGATTTCATCTTCGTAATTAAGTATTGAATAATCTTCTTCATTTTGATTTATAACATTTTTAAATTTAGCTTCAATATAATTTTCATATGTGTGATGAAAATCCATGTGGTCAGGTGTTATATTAGTTAAAACACTTATGTGTGGTTTAAATTCATAAGTTCCTGCTAATTGAAAACTACTTGTTTCTGCTACTAAAATATCATCTTTATCGGCATTTAAACTGTCATTAAAAATTCCAAAGCCAATATTTCCTGTTAATTTATAATTTTTTCCGCTTTCCTTTACTATTTCTCCAATGAGAGTTGTAGTAGTTGTTTTTCCGTTTGTACCTGTTATAGATACAATTGTTGCCTTAGTAATTAAATATGCAGCTTCAAGGTCCGATATTACTTTTATATTGTGTTTTAATGCATTTTCAATAACTGGTATTTCATATTTTATACCAGGACTTTTTATAGCTATATCAAAGTTTTCTATATTAAAGTTATCTGTTTCTAAATAATATGTTGCTTTAATACCTTCAAGTTCTATTAAACTTTCTGATAATTTTTCTTTTGAAGAACTATCATACACAGATATTTCTGCTCCAAGGCGATTTAATCCTTTAACACATGCAACTCCAGATATTCCTAGTCCAATTACAAGTACTTTTTTATTTTTAAACATGATAAACCTCTTTCTTAACTACTTACTTAATTTTATGTTCTTATATAGAATAAATTCCTACAAATGCTAATATTAGTGTAACTATCCAGAATACCCCAACAACTTTCGTTTCTTTCCATCCACACATTTCAA
>DIVM01000298.1 GCA_002435835.1 Firmicutes bacterium UBA6132 | reverse complement strand
GACTCCAAACCAACACCCACCTTATAATCAATCCCCATTTTGTCAAGTTGTTCGCAAACATACTTGCTAGTGTTAGGCAAAAATTGTCCTACTTCAGGAATTTGATGCAAATCCCTTCTCCATTTTACAACATCTTCAAATACTTCACTTGACAGTTTATTAATTTCCATAAATACCCTCCATTTATTTATAATCATTATTTGTTATTTGCTTTTTTCAGTTCTATTAAAATCAAAGAATGCAAAACCTACTGTTGAAAAAACTGCAATTGGAATCATAAAAAATGTAGGAATTGTTTTAAATACAAGAAGCATTATTAATGTAACAGTCATTGCAAAAGCACCATATTTAATATTTTTTATTGCATACATAGCAAATGTGGATCCAAATATAGCAGGGGCAACATACATAAATGCTTCTAAAACTATTGGTGGAAATACACTCATAAGTGCTGCTCCTCCAACTGCAGCTGCAGTTACAACTATTAAATTTGTTATTATGGAACCAGCAATTCCTAAGGTTGATACTATTTCAGCCTTTTTAGTTCCAGGAGTAACTCCTAAAGTTTCCTGAGCTATTGCTGAGCAAGGAACTCTCATATTTCCTATATTTCCTGCCAAAAATGACATGTAAGTGCCTGGTAATCCCAAAACAGGGAAATATGAAATTGGTTCAACTACTGCATATATTCCATACACAGAAAAAATATAAAGCCAGCCTGTTAAAATGTTATTAATTCCAGGAAAAGCATCGTATACAAACATAAGAACTAAAGCGGGAACAAAACAAAATGGAATTGCTAATAAGTTAGTAAGTCTTCCGTATTTTATTATTGGTTTAGTAAATTCATTTTCATAGGCTAATTCATTATTTTTTATTTCAGACATATTATTCACCCCTTATTATAATCTTTTAACAATAACTGCAACTGTCATACCAACAACCATTGCTATACCTAAGTTATATTCAGTAATTTTAGGATATTTTTTTGCTATCTTATCAAGTATTACCATTGCAAGTGCTGCTGCAATACCTGAAACCATAAATGGAACCGTTTTAGGATCAAGACCTTTGACTAATTCTTTTCCAAAAAGGAAAGAAAAAGCACCACACATTGCAGAAATCATTAATATTCCAAGTCTCTTAGGATTTCCTTTTGCTATGTTCTTAGTGATTCCTTCAAGCTTATGAGAAAACATACCTGTTGTAAAAAGCCATGCACTACCGTTTAAAGCCATAACCCATGCTGCATTAGAAAAATGCATTAAGCTGTATTCTGGACTAGATAATTCAATATTCATTGCCTTTGCTGACATATTTGCTGCTGCTAATTCTGTCGGTGCAGCACCTATAATTGCAAGTCTTTGCCATGCGAGAGGTGCGCCTATTACTGACATCAAGCCAAGCATAACTACAAATACTCCAAGCGCAGGACCAATAGCAGATACTGCACCTGCTTTAAAAGCTTTTCGTGCGTCATGTGGTGTTAAATCAACTAAATGTCCACTATCCATTGCTTTTTTTGTAAAAACGATTGCTTGAAATGCAACAATCAACACAACTGGTATACAGCTCATCCAAAGTGCTTTTGAATTTGCAATATTAATATAATTCATAAATTGCCTCCTTTGTATTTATACATATTTTATATACCATAACATTAATGTAAATATTTTATTAATTTATCATTGAATGATAAGGTTATATATTTATGGATTATGTTGCATATTTTATGCCAATTAAAAATCTTTTCATAAATTTTAAAAACGCTTAAAATTTAAGACATTGTATTAACAATGCCTTAAATTTTTTAAAATTAAATTATAATTATTGATGATAAATAAAATCAGCCGATGAAATTAATCATCAAAATACTTTTTCATTTTCTTTACAACAGTGGACTGATCAATCATAAGTGCTTGTGCCATTTCTCTTGTAGTATTATACTTTTGTTTTGCCAAAAATAATATCTGTTTTTCCACTTCTTCAACAGCAGATTTCATTGGATATATTTTATTAATATTAATAAGAGAACTGCTATCATAATCAATATAGTTTATATCACTTTGATTTATAACAGATTTTTTGTCTAAGCCAGAAAGTATTACTGTTCTTTCTATGATGTTCATAAGTTCTCTTATATTACCTGGATAATTATATTGAATTAACATATCTAAATCACTATTTGACAGTTTTACATTTTTATTATATTTATTATTAAATTTATTGAGGAATTGATTTATTAATAGCGGTATATCATCTTTTCTTTCCTTTAACTGTGGCACTTCAATGGGCAATACACTTATTCTATAATAAAGATCTTTTCTAAACTTACCGCAATTCACCATTTCCATCAAATTGCAATTAGTAGCAAAAATTAGTTTTGCTTTAACTTTATTTTTTGTTATACTTCCTATTCGCATAAATTCATTATTATCAAGAACATGGAGTATTTTTACCTGTAAATCCAATGGCATATCACCTATTTCATCAAATAAAATTGTACCACTTCCTGCCATTTCTAATAAACCCTTTTTACCTTCTTTTAATCCATCAGTAAATGACCCTTTTTCATAGCCGAATAACTCTGATTCCATTAAATTTACTGGAATTGCTCCGCAATTTACAATAACAAAAGGTTCATTTTTCCTTATGCTGTTATCATGAATATATTTGGCAATATATCCTTTACCACAGCCTGTATCACCTAAAAGCAATATAGATGTATCAATATTTAAAATAGAATCAACCATAATTTTTAGCTGTTTCATATTCTCACTTTTTGCTATAAAACCATTATTATTTTCATTTTGTTTTTTGCTGTATTCGGTAATTTCAGTTATTTTTCTAAAATTTGTTATATCCTTTGATAAGTTAATAATTTTAACAATTTTATTATTAGAATCAAACAAAGGATAGCTGTTTACCCATAATAATTTATCAACTTTTGTACGCTGTATTAATGAAACTTCTTTATTGCTTCTTAAAACTTCAGCGGTCGAAGATATATCAAAAATTCCATCCTTCTCTAACTTAAATGCATTTTGGCCTATGAATTCATTCTCATCTAAACCACAAAATTCTTTGCAATCCTTAGGCACATTAATAAAATCTCCATCACCATTTGCTATAGTAACATTGTCAACCGCATTTAAATGTTTATTAAATAAAAAACTATCCTTACTATCATAAAAATCTTCTATATTTATCATATACCCCCCGTGTTTTAGAATATTTTTATTTTAACATATTTCTATAACCCCTTTTATCATATTCTGGTAGTAATTATATTTATATCGTTATATCATTGTTTCAATTTTATAAGTTTTTTTAAGAAAATATTTCATCTAAAGTTGACTTCAAAGTTTCCATGGATAATGGTTTAGCCAAGTGCATGTTAAAACCAGCTTTTCTCGAACGTTCAACATCTTCTTGTTGCGCATAACCTGATAAAGCAATTAAATATATGTTTTTTAAATCATTTTCTTTACGTATACTTTTAGCAACTTCATAGCCGTTCATGACTGGCAATCCAATATCGCATATAATCACATCTGGATGTAACTCTTTAGCTTTTAATATACCGTCATTTCCGTTTAATGCTGATTCAGCCTTGTGACCTAAAAAATTTATAAGCTCACACATAATTTCAGTCAAATCTTTATTATCATCAATCATAAGTACATTAAGAGTTTTAGAAGATGTTTTTTCTTTTACTAAAAAATTATCTCTTTTTTCAACAATTTTATTTATAAGTGGAAGTCTTATTGTAAATTTAGTCCCTTTTCCAATACCTTCACTAAATACTTTAACACTGCCCCCATGAAGTTCAACCATACCTTTAACAATAGCAAGACCTAAACCTAATCCACCATTACTTCGTTCTATAGAGTTATCCACCTGCATAAATGGATCAAACAGATATGGCTGAAGTTCAGGAGATATTCCAATACCCGTATCTTTAATGGTTATTTCAACTTCAAATTTATTCTCATCTCTTTCAACTTTGATAATAGTAGTATCACCGTTTTGCGTAAATTTAACTGCATTATTTAATAAATTATCAAGTGCTTGAGTAATTCTAACATTATCTGCTTCAATGTATAAAGAACTTGATGATGATTCTAATTTTAAGTTAACTTCCTTTTTATTATATTGTGACCTGTGATCTATTACAACATTTTGAACCAATTCATTTATTTCTAAAATTTCTTTATTAAGGTTTATTTTATTGGTTTTAATACGTGTTAGATCAAGTAAGTCATCCACTAAACATGATAAATGTTTTAACTGGCGTTTTAATGTTCCTTTTGCTTTAGTAGCCTGTACATTATTTTCATTTACACTATTTAAAAGAGATAAGCTTAACATTGCAGCAGCTAAAGGATTTCTAATTTCATGTGAAAGCATATTTAAAAACTCATTCTTATTTTCATCAGCCCTACGCAGTTTTTCAATTAATTTTTTGGCATTCTTTTCACTATGTTGTAATTTGTTTAAATCTTCTACACGTTGACTGACATCCCTAATTGAAGCTATAAATCCCTTAAAATCATCATTAGTTCCCTTCAACCTGCTTATATTTAAATCAATAATTACCTTTTTACCATCTTTACAAAAACAGCTTAATTCTTTAAATTGAAACGCATCTGGTAAATTATCATTATCCTTCAGCAATTTCCTAATTTCTGCTTTTGAGCCTGCATCTGTATATGTATTTAGAAAATTATAAATTGATTTTCCAATTATCTCATGTTCATTCCAGCCAAATAAATTTATATATGCTCTATTACAATAAGTAATAACAATATTCTCATCAGTTACTACAACAGCATCTTGAACATTGGATAGAATTTCAGCATGAAGTGCAATTTTTTTTTCATATTCCTTGTGTTCAGTAATATCCCTAGATAATTCCCCCACTAGTCCTTTAGTATACGGAAAACAAAGTATATCATACCAACGTTTTGTATTATCACAGTAAAATTCGTATCGTTCAACTTTATTGCTATTCTTAACTTCATCAAATTTTTCAATCCTGTTATTCAAATCGCACGTAAAAATATTCTTTGCTTGCTTACCTATAACATCTATTGCTTTTAGTCCAGTATGTATCTCAAAAGCATCATTGACTTTAATTAGTTTGTAATCAGAAACTTTACCAAACTCGTCGTATATGAGTTCGTTTATTTGAAAAATATCTTCAGTGTTCTCAAACAATGTTCTATACAGATGCTCACTTTCTATCAAAGCGTTTTCTGCATGTTTTTTCTTTGTAATATCCTTAAATAATATTCCAACTTTTCTTTCTGTATAAGGAAAACAAAGGCAATCAAACCATCGTCTTGTTTCTTCACCATATACTTCATATCGTTCAGATTTACCACTTTTAATTACCCTATCATACCGTTCAAGCCAGTAATTCTCTACAACTGAATAAATATCTGAAGCTCTTTTGCATTCTAAGTATGCAGATTTTAGACCAACTTGTTTCTCCCAAGCCTTATTTACTTTTATCCATCTATAATCATAAACTTTTTCCAAATCATTATACAGAAGTTCAATTATTTCGAATCCATCCTCAGTATTTTCAAACAATGTTTTATATAAATTTTCACTTTCCTTCAAAGCTTCTTCATTATGCTTAATATTGCTCATATCTTCAAAAACACAGATGGCTTTATTTATTTTTCCATTTTCATCATATAATGGTGCAGAAGAAACAATTACTGGAAATAATAAACCTTTATTATTTTTAATAATCATTTCTTCATTTTGTATTATTTCACCAAGTTTCAGCGATTTAGTTACAGGCCATTCTTCAACGGGGTAACATTTGCCAGTTGTATTAAAAGCCTGTATTTTATATACAATTTCGTTAATTTCAATACCGATATTATATGTACCATACAATTCATCAGCACGTTTGTTAGTATATAAAACTTTACCATCCTCCGAATCAACAATTACTATTGCGGTAGGCAAAATTTCCAGTATGGTTTCTAATTGATCTACGCTATAACTATTTATTAACTTATTATATTTAGAATTTTCTTCTTGTAATTTAAGTTCTAATTCCTCATTGCGTTTTCTAAGATGAATAAGCTCATTCATAATTTCTTCTTTTGAATGCTGTATGATACTCATAAACTCCCCCGTATGAAATTCTAATATGTCATTTGCTTTTATTTACCAAATAATATTATTTTAATATATTTTATAAAATAATGCAATATGAACAATAATTCGATTGCTTGAATTGAGTTTTTCTTTTATTCGAAAATATCTTCTATTTCCTCCAACAAATCATTTTTCCCTTCTTGGTAATAAATAAATAATTTATGTTGTGCTCTGGTCATGGCAACATACAACAATTTTAAATCAATTTCTTCATTATAATAAACAGCATTTACATTTATAATAAAAAC
>DIVM01000314.1 GCA_002435835.1 Firmicutes bacterium UBA6132 | reverse complement strand
AATTTACCAAATAAATACGTAATTCATTGTTTAGGCCCGATATATAATTTAGATAAAAACCCTGCTAAGTTATTAGAAAATTGCTTTTTCAATACTTTTAAAATTGCTGAGAAACATAAAATAACTTCAGTAGGTTTTCCAGCTATTTCAACTGGTATATTTGGATATCCAATTAAAGAAGCAGCTGAAGTTTCTTTCAAGGCAATAATAAAATCATTATCTTATTTAAGAAGCTTATGTCTAATAAGAATAGTACTATTTAGGGAAGATTTCTTAGAAGTATTTGATAAATATATTTCTAAATTCAATATATAAATTAACTGCAAATTATAAAACATTAATATAATCTTTATTTGACAGAGTTCCTGGGTGAAGTATAATTTTTCTTTGGAATTATTAACACATAATATTTAGAAAGGGATAAAAATGGCAAAGCGATGTGATATATGCGGAAAAGGACCTCTTGTTGGATGCAATGTTAGTCATTCTCATGTTAAAACCAAAAGAAGAACTTATCCAAATTTACAAAGAGTAAAAGCAAAGATTGAAGGCGGAGTAAAAATTCTTAGAGTATGTACAAGATGCATTAAAGGCAACAAAGTAGAATTAGCATAATTTCAATATAGATGATTGCTAATAATAAGTCAAAAAAGGACATACTTTTATATTTAAAAAATATATACGAAAATAGACCGTTTAAATCAGTTAGAGGCTTAGAAATTATTAATGACTTACATATTGGCGAAGAATATTTAAATAGTACATTAAAATTTTTAGAAGATCTCGGATTAATAAAGATGTTAAATACATCTTATGATTCAAAGGCTTTTATTAAGATAACTGAAAAGGGCTTGAAAGAAATTGAAAGTCTTTAAAGCTTCTTTCCAGTATCCAATTGGCTCTATACATATTTATTCAAACAATAATCAATTATTAGCTCTTTCAATTAATAAGGAAAACAAGTTATCTATGAATAATAATGAGATTATTTTTTCTGAAAATGAAATAATTTATAATACTAAAAATCAATTGGACTTATACTTCAATGGTGTTTTACGTAAATTTAATCTACCGTTATATATAGAAGGAACTGATAAGGAAAAAAAGGTATTTAATAAATTAATTGAAAATGTAACTTTTGGATCATCTATTTCATATTCAGGATTAGGTGATCTTTCTGATATTAGAAATAGCGCAAGGTTTGTAGGAAACGTTTTGTCAAAAAATCAAATTCTAATAATAATTCCATGCCATAGGGTAATAAGAAAAAATGGTACTCTGGGAGGATTCAACTCAGAATTTATAATAAAAAGCAAATTATTTCACTTTGAAAAAGAATTAAATCATGAAGTCATTCATTAAAGAAGCCATTAAAGATGTTAGTGCTGATTATATTGATGTTAGAATTGAGGATACTTACCTAACCGAAATTAACTATAGCAATAGTATCCTGGATCAAACTTCTCAAAATCATATTTTTGGAGCATCAGTAAGAGCTTTTGTTAATGGTGGATGGGGTTTCGTTACACTTAATAACCTTGATCATATAAAAGATGCTGCTAAAACTGCTGTATATATTGCAAATATTATTTCAAATGAAAGAAAAGAGGAGACAGGTATTGTTTCTTCTAATAGACTTGAAGTAGAAGTAAAAGCGGAGATGAAAAATGATTTTAGAAATATCGACGTTGAAGGTAAGAAAAATATATTAAATATTTATAACAAATTAATATATTCTAATTTAGAGAAATACAATAACTCTAATATTAAATATTTTGATAGTTTTAAGAATGTCTACTTTTANNTTTCACAAGAAAAAGCTGATTTGGCAATGAAAGTCGATGTTTATAATAAAGATAACGACTTATCGTCTTTTGAGGTTGGTTCATCTGATGATTTTAACGTAATTAAAAACAACGAAGAAAGAATAGAAGAGATATGCAAGAACTCAATTGATCTATTAAAAAGCAAGAAGATTGAAAGTGGTATATATACTGTAATATTAAATCCCTCAATTGCAGGCCTTTTTATACATGAAGCATTTGGACATTTAAGTGAAGCTGATAATATTTATGAAGATAATAATCTTAAAAATATAATGGTTTTGGGAAGAAGATTTGGAAATGAACTACTCAATGTATATGATACTGGATCAGAAAAGGGTAAGAGAGGTTATTTGCTTTATGATGATGAGGGAATTAAATCAAAAAAAACCTATTTGATAAAAGAAGGTTTATTAACTGGAAGACTAAATAATAGAGAGACAGCTTTTAAATTAAACGAGAATACAACTGGAAATGCAAGATCCATAAACTATAAATTCCCACCAATATGTAGAATGAGAACTATTTGTATTGAGAATGGAAAAAGTACTTTCGAAGATATGATTTCTGATATAAAATTTGGTATATATGCTTTAGATGGTAGAGAAGGAGAAACCAATGGTGAACTATTTACTTTTACTACGGGAAAAGCTTTTATAATTAAAAATGGTAAAATA
>DIVM01000050.1 GCA_002435835.1 Firmicutes bacterium UBA6132 | reverse complement strand
ATAGTTGCTTTAACAGGTGACATAATGAAAATGCCAGGACTTCCAAAAGTTCCAGCAGCTGAAAATATTGATGTAGACGTTGACGGTAAAATTAAAGGATTATTTTAAGTAGACTATAAATATTTAACATAAGGAGAATAAAAATTGAGTTCAGTTTGTTTATCACCAAAAGAAACATCGGATGCTCTAATAGAAACCTCTATAAAAAAAGCATCTTATACAACTGTAAAAAGATTGCTATTGGGTTTTATGGCAGGGATTTACATTGCACTTGGATCACAGGGATTTTTAGTAACATATGATAATGCTTTAATAAGAGCATCTGTTTTTCCCGTTGGATTAATGCTTATAGTACTTGTCGGTGGAGAATTATTTACTGGAAATTGTTTAATGACATTTGGTTTAATTCAAAAAGAAATAACATTAAGAGATTATTTAAAAACTTTAGCACAAGTGTTAATAGGAAATTTTTTAGGTGCTTTATTTATTGTTGCTCTTTTATATTTTGGAGGAGTATATAATAAACCTGAATTGGCTGAAGCAGTTATAAAAGTTGCAAAAGCAAAAACATCCTTATCATTTGTTCAGGTTTTGTTCAAGGGTATTTTATGTAATATTCTTGTTGCTTTAGGTGTTTGGTTTGCTTCTGCTTCAAAAGATTTAACTGGTAAATTATTAGGTTGCTGGTTTCCTGTAATGCTTTTCGTTCTTTGCGGCTATGAACATGTTGTTGCAAATATGTTTTTCCTACCTATGGGCGCAGTTCTTGACTCATCAATAACAGTATCTAAAATAGCTGCTAATTTAATACCTGCAGCATTAGGAAACTTTATTGGTGGAGGATTAGTTTTACCGATTATTTATAACAAAGTATATTATAATTAAATTAGAGTATAAACCCTTTACTCGTAAAGAGTTAAAGGGTTTTTCTAAAATTTATGCTATAATTAATAGATAAATAAGATTTAAGTAAATCATATTTAAGGGGATTAGTATGAAAATTAAAGTAATTAAAGATAATGATGTTAAAACTTCTATTTGGGCTGGCGGTGAAAGTAGACAATATTACATTTTCCCCACTGACTCAAGTTATGCAGAAAGAAATTTTTGTTTTAGAATAAGTGCGGCAACTTCAACATCTGATGAAGAAGCAAAATACACAAGTCTTGAAAATATTACTCGTCATTTAATAATGTTAGAAGGCAGTGCCCATTTATTTCACAAAAATCATTATGATATTTTAATGAATCCATATGAAGAAATTGATGTGTTTGATGGCGGTTGGGAGTCATGGGCTATTGGAAAAGTTACTGATTTTAACTTAATGCTTTCAAATAATGCCCACGGTAAAATGGCAGTTGTTTTAAATGATGGGGATTACGCCCTTGGTAGAACTTGTGATAATTGTAATAAACAATATAATAGAACTGCTTTTTACTGTGGTCAGGGAAGAGCTGATATTTACTTATCAACAGGAGAATATGTTAGTATATCAAAGGGTGATCTCCTACTAATAGAGGATATTAATATAGATGCAAATGCGAAGATATTACTCTTTGATTCAAAACTTGTTAGTATGGATATATGTTGCTAATTTAATAAAAAATTTTAAGTACCGAAGGATGGGAAGTTGCCTTCGGGCGAGAAGCTATATAAGCTTGCGATACAGTTTCGCATCCGCTAATTGAAAGCTTCTTTCTTAAATAAAATGAAAGGAGAATAAAATGAATAAAAATGTTTTAAAAGAAAGTATAAAAATAGATACACATTCGCTTGTTTTAATGGGCACTTTGATAGCTATAGAAATAGTGCTGTCGCGTTTTTTATCTTTATCTGCGTGGAATATGAGAATAGGTTTTGGATTTGTTCCTTTAGCAATTGCTGCTATGCTTCTTGGACCTGTTAAAGCTGGAATTGTGGGAGCAGTTGCTGATATAATTGGTGCAATTTTGTTTCCTACAGGTGCCTTTTTTCCAGGATTTACACTTACTGCATTTTTAAAAGGTATAGTTTATGGGTTGTTTTTGTATAAAAAACAAAATAATTTAAGAATTTTCATTGCAGTTGGTATAAATCAGATTTTTTTAAGCTTATCATTAAATACCTTATGGATTTCTGTTTTGTATGGTTCACCATATTTAGCGTTGTTTATAACAAGAATAATGCAGTGTTCTATACTTATTCCAGTTGAAATAGTTACAATATCGCTGATTGCTAAGGGCGTTTTAGGAAGAATGAGATCACAAAGAATAGCAATGTAATTTTAAATATGTTATAAAATTAAGGACTAAAATATTAACGATATTTTAGTCCTTAATTATAGTTTTTTTAATTCTTTTGACTAAATTCATTACATCTTGACCTTCTATATTATTTCCGTTAATATATAACAAGAAACTTTTAAGGAGCATCTATGTCACTAAGGAATCATTCTGATTATAATAAAGAAGAAAAAAGACTTGAAGAAACAATTGAATATATAGAAAATACAATAGTATCATTTAATAAAAATAAGGATTTGTACAAAGCAGAAATTAAAGAAGCTTATGCAAACTTAGACCCGGCAGGCAGCAGTCAAAGTTATATGTCCATAATGCTTCATTCAAGCATGTTAGATAAATTAGAATTAAATTACGAAAGCCTTCAAAAAGCTAAGGATAAACCATATTTCGCTAGGATTGATTTTAGAGAAGAAGGTAAATCAAATTTAGAAAAATTTTATATCGGAAAAATTTCTCTGCTAAGACCGGACTGGGATATTCCAATGATACTTGACTGGCGTTCCCCTCTTGCAAGTATATATTATGATGGAAGGTTGGGGAATGTAACATATCAAAATGCATTAGGCGAATCATTATCTGGAGAGCTTGAATTAAAAAGGCAGTATTCAATTGAAAATAAGCAGTTAAAAGATATTATGGATGTGGATATTACTGCAACAGATACTTTTTTACAGGCATCATTAGGAGAAAATAAGGATAATAGATTGAAAGATATTGTATCTACAATTCAATCAGAGCAAAATGCAATTATTCGAGCAGACATAAAAAAGCCATTAATTGTACAGGGTGTTGCAGGTAGCGGAAAAACTACAATAGCATTACATCGTATAGCTTATCTTATTTATACATATGAAAAATCATTTTATCCTGAACAATTTATGATAATAGCTCCTAACCGATTGTTTTTGAATTATATATCTAGCGTGTTGCCCGAATTAGGTGCAAACAATGTTAAGCAAACAACATATGCAGATTATGCATTTGAATTAATAGGAAATAAATATAAGTTAACTGATTCAGAAGAAAAATTAAAATTAATTATTGATAAAAATAAAGTACAGGATGATTCGATTAATTCTCTTATAATAAAAACATCATCATTTAAAGGATCTCTTTCATTTAAAAATATTTTGGCAAGGTATATTAGAGATATTGAATTAAATTATATTCCGAAGGCTGATTTTAAATTGGCGGGATTCACTTTGATGAGTGTAAAAGAAATAAAAAATACTTTATTAAAAGATTATGGTTACCTTCCTATATATAAAAGATTTGAACAAATAGAAAAACATTTGAAATTTCGTTTAAACAATGAAAAAGACAGAATATATGATGAAGTAAGATTATCATATGATAAAAAAATAGAAACTATTATAAAAAATGAACCTGATAACGAAGAACGCCGTCTTGTGATAGTTGATATTATAGACATAAAAAATGCTGCTTTATCAAATATTAAAAAAGATATAAAGACAGCTGTTAAAAATTATATGAAACAATTTACAAAAAAGGATTTGTTTGAATACTACATTGACTTTTTCGCAAATGAAGATAATTTGAATAAATATAGTAATGGAAAATTAGACAATGAGTTTTCATCTTTCATTAGAGTTTATTCAATGGATATTCTTAATAAGAAAATGGTTGAACTTGAAGATTTGGCACCTTTATTATATATAAAACACAGAATTATGGGGTTTGATGATAAAGTAAATATTAAATATGTTGTTATAGATGAAGCCCAGGATTTCAGCCTTTTTCAGTTTTTTGTACTTAAGAAAATTTTTAATACAGATTTTTTCACAATACTTGGAGATTTATCACAAGGAATACATTCATATAGAAGCATAAAAAATTGGAATTTAGTATTAAACAGAATATTTGATTCTGAAAGCAGTTTGTATCTAAAACTTGAACAAAGCTACAGAACTACAATTGAAATTATGGATTTAGCTAATGAAGTAATAAAAATAATTAATAATGAAGAATTAGTATTAGCTAAGCCCGTAGTAAGACATGGAGAAAAGCCATTAATACTTAAGTTTAAATCAAAAAAGGAAATGTTAAATGAAGTTGAGAAAAAATTGCTTGAAATAATTTCAAAAGGTTATAAATCAATTGCATTGATCGGTAAAACTCTTGAAGAATGCAAAATTATTCATAGCGAACTTAAAAAAAACAAAGCATTAAATATTGAACTCCTTGAAGGAAAAGAGGAGCAATATCAAAACTCCATAGTTGTTGTACCATCTTATTTGTCAAAGGGACTTGAATTTGATGCGGTTTTTATTATAAATGTAAATGCT
>DIVM01000339.1 GCA_002435835.1 Firmicutes bacterium UBA6132 | reverse complement strand
TACAAAACATGTTCTCAATAATAAGAATTCTATTTATGGGAAAATCTTATGTTTATTTAGCTAATGATGAATTTATTAATCGAGACTATCTAAAATTTTTTAAAATAATAGAGTTAACAAAATGAATAATACTTTAGATTTTTACAAAATTGCAAATCAATTTGAATACCCTAAAAAATTATGGAATATTGAAATTTTAGATGAACTTCTTGATGTTTTAAATATAAAAGAAAATGATAAAATATTAGATATTGGTTGCGGAAATGGAAAGTTTGTATATTTATGTAATAAAAAGGCAAAAGCTATCGGAATTGATATTATAAGTGAACCGTGGATGAATCTTATTTCTTCGAAATATTGCTACACATATGACTCATTAAAAAATGTTAAATTTAATTATACTTTTAATAAAATAACTTTTATAAAAAGCTATGACATGTGTAAAAATGATATTACCCATATAGAACATTTATTTAATGCTAATTGTTCATTTTTTATAATTGAAAGATCAAGCGATGACGTAATTAGCAAAATATTTAATGAAATGTTCTATTTATTATTAAATCACCTATGTAAAATAAAACTTAATTTTAATACAATGCAATTAGATTATGAAAAATATGTAAAAATAAAAAAGATTATTATTTATGAAAACTACCTAACAAGAAAAAAATTAATTGATAGAATAATTCATTATTCACCTCTTTTATGGTTTTACATTAATGGGCAAATTGCATTAAATGATTTAAAAAGTTTTGTAAATGATAATTTAAAATATTATTCTGATTATAAATTTAAATGTAAATATGATGTTTATAAAAAATTTAATTATTAAATACAATTCATAAATCTTATATCTATTTTTAAAAGGGAAAAATATTAAATTTTAGACCAATGTAATACAAACTACTATATATTGCATATTTCGGTAACTACTTCCTATAGTTTCGGTTTTATCCAGACAAAACAGTAGCATCCAAATCTTGTCGTTTTTTTTAAATAATTATTTATACCCTGTTTCTTGTAATATTACTAAAAAGCTGCTCTTAGAAATTCTTTTATATAGTTGAAAAGTTCTGGGCTGTTAATTGCATAATTAATTAGGGCAATATTGCATAATAATTAATACCCATAGTTGCAGAGTAAAAATACCCAGTATTGCAAAAGCCATTGAAAGCACCCAAATAAATTGCATCCTTGTATTAGTTTGCCTAATAATACGAGGAGGAAAAGGAGATGCTCTCAATGGCAGAGAAAGATTGTATAAGAAAAATGTATTTTTTCAAAGGTATGAATAAATCAGAGATTGCAAGAAAAACAGGAACAGACAGAAAGACGGTTAGAAAAGTGATAAATGAAGATAACTGGAATACCGAGTTAAAAGGAAATAAAAGCAGTAATAAAGATAAATCTTCTGAAAACTTTAAAAAAGAATCAAAACTTGCAAAGTATTACAAAACAATAAATGAATGGCTTACTAATGACAAGAAAGCTAAAGCAAAACAGAGACATACTGCAAAAAGAATTTATGTAAGATTAGTTGAATTATGTAAAAGTGAAGAAACAATATTCCCCTGTTCCTACAGGCTTGTAGCAGAATATGTAAAAATGAAGAAAAAAGAAATATTCAGTGATATTGGTTGCAAACTACCACTGATACATATACCTGGAAGAGCTCAGGCTGATTTCGGTGAAGCAGAGTTCATTGAAAATGGAACAAGTTTTATTGGCGCTTATCTTAATATGTCATTCCCATACAGTAATGCAGCAGGATATCTTCAAATATTTAAAGGAGAAAATCTTGAGTGCTTTATGGAGGGAATGATAAGTATATTTAACCACATAGGAGGAGTTCCCCAGGATATATGGTTTGATAATGCATCAATAATGGTAACAAAGGTTCTTAAAGATGAAAAAAGGTGTCTTACTGAAGCATTCATAAGATTCATGAATCATTTTGGGTTCAATGCCATATTCTGTAATCCTGCAAAGGGAAATGAAAAAGGATCTGTTGAAAACAAGGTAGGATACCACAGAAGAAATATGCTTGTCCCGATACCAGAAATTGATAATTTATACAGATATAATCGCAAGTTATTATCAATTTGCGATGATGATATGAATAGGGAGCACTACAGGAAAGAAAAATCAATCAAACAGCTTTTCAAAGAAGACAAAGAAGCTCTGTTTTCTCTTCCAGTTATTTCATTTGAGCCAGTAAAATATCTAACAGTTAGAACTAATTCATATGCTATGTTTTCACTTGAGGAGGGCAGACATCTTTATTCAGCATCTCCTAAGTTTGCAAATACGGTAGTAATTGCAAAGATATCTGCAAATGAAGTTATTGTTCTCGATAGTGACTACAAAGAGATAACAAAACACAACAGGCTTTATGGTAAAAACAAACAGGAATCCATGAACTGGATACCATATCTTTCACAGTTATCAAAATGTCCTACAGCGCTTAAATATTCAGGAATTCATGAAATGCTACCTGACCCACTTAAAAGCTATCTTGACTCAAGAGATAGAGGGAAAAGATCAGAGATACTCAAA
>DIVM01000340.1 GCA_002435835.1 Firmicutes bacterium UBA6132 | reverse complement strand
AATTAATTACCTCCTACTCGATTTTCATTATGATTGTTTATCAGAAAGCTACCTTAATCATATTTAATAACAAGATTGTTAATCCATTTCTTACTTTTATATCGATTTATCAAAACAAATAGTTTTAATACCTCTTCAGAAAATACTACTGCCATAACTAAATGAATAGGCAGATGAAAATATAGAACAGTAATAAATGATAGAGGTATACCTATAAACCATATGCTAACTATATCAATAAACATGCAGAATTTAGTATCTCCACCAGACCTGAGTATTCCAATAATAAACATATAAGAAAACATTTTAGGAGTAAAATATATAGAAAATACAATTAAAGCTTTATCAAGATAATATATAGTATCCTGTTCTAAGTTATAGAATTTAATAATTTGACCTTTAAATAAAAATAATAAAATTGATAATATAATACTCATAGTTAATGTGAGTTTAATAAATTTTTTACTGTAATCAAATGCATTATCAATTTTATTTTTTCCTATTTCATTTCCTATCATTACTGCACACGAGCTTCCTAAGCCAAAAAATAAAGCCTGGAAAAAGTCTGAAATAGTAGTTGAAATTTGAACTACTGCAATGGCATAGGAACCTAAAAATCCATATGCTATAAAATATACGGATGTTCCTACAGACCATGCTGTTTCTGATAATATAACAGGTAATGATGTTTTTATTACATCTTTTAATAAAGGAATATCCCATGAAGTAAAATCCTTAAAAGAACCTGCTAATGGGTGATCTTTATCTTTATATATAATGAAAATCATTGTAAAAAATTCGAAAATCCTTGATATAACTGTAGCTATTGCAGCCCCTTTAACACCAAGCTCAGGAAAACCATAATATCCATAAATCAATACATAATTTAAAGAAGTGTTAATTAAAAGAGCAACTGCATTTACAACAGTTGGAGCTTTAAGTTTATGAATTGCTCTTGAACTAAAACTGTATGCAAATGAAATTGATGTAAAAAAATAAGAAAATGCAGCAATTTTTAAATAATCTACTCCTAAACTTATTACTTCTGAGTCGTTAATAAAAATTCTTAATATTTTATCTGGGAATAAAAATATTAAAATAGAAAATAAAGCAGATAATAAAGATCCTATAATTAAATTAATACCGAACACTTTTTTAATATTTTTTGTATCTCCTGCTCCCCAATACTGCGCAATAAAAATTGATGAACCACTATAAATACCAAAACAAATAACTGAAAAAACAAAATAAAACCTATTTGCTAATCCAACAGCAGAAATAGCATTTTCTCCAAGGCTACTAACCATAACAGTATCTGCCATATTAAGACCTATACTTATAAGGTGCTGTATTACAACAGGAAGAGCTATTATTAACATGGTTTTATAAAAAGCCTTATTTTTTTGTATATAATTACTCATAACCACCATCCTTTTATATATAAAATAAATTAAATAATATTAATGCAAATAATACCATTATATAATATTAATCTGGTTATATCAATTAATATTAAAAACTAATACAAAACACTAAGTATATTAATTCAAAAAATGTATTGACTTATTATATAAAATATAATAAGATTAGTACAATAAATAAAACACCTTTAAACATGCACAGAGAGGCTGGTAAGGAATTATAACGCGTTGACATGACGTCTTCCTTGCTATGCTTGGAAGATTTTTTTTATGTAAAAAGTATGTCTGTGGATTTTGATGGTTTTAAAAGGTAGATTAACATAAACAAGAAGATAAAAATACATCAGTATTAAGTGAATTACAATGGGATAAATTTGACAGAATAATTAATACTATAGCAAGGTAAAGTAAAATATTGCTTTAAAATAGTCCAGTGAGGCTAATAAGGAGGACGCATGTTAAAAGGAAAAAGTTTAATAGAACCAAATGATTTGTCTTTAGAGGAATTAGATGAAATTTTAAATTTAGCTGATAAAATAGTAGCTAACCCTGAAGAATACACAGACGTATGTAAAGGAAAAGTGTTAGCAACATTATTTTACGAACCAAGTACAAGAACAAGATTAAGTTTTGAAGCAGCTATGTTAAGACTTGGTGGAAGCATAATGGGATTTTCATCTGCTGACTCAAGTTCAGCATCAAAAGGCGAAAGTGTTGCAGATACAATTAGAACAATAGCATGTTATGCAGATATAGCAGCTATGAGACATCCAAAAGAAGGTGCACCAAAAGTAGCAGCAATGGCAACAGATATGCCTGTTATAAATGGTGGTGACGGTGGTCATCAGCATCCTACTCAAACACTTACAGATTTGTTGACAATAAGATCTTTAAAAGGAAGATTAGACAACTTTACAATAGGAATATGTGGAGATTTGAAATTTGGAAGAACAGTACATTCATTAATTAAAGCATTATCCAGATTTAGCTCAGTAAAATTTGTTTTAGTATCACCTGAAGAGTTGAAAGTACCTGAATATATTACACATGAGATATTAAAAAACAACAATATAGATTATAAAGAAGTTGAAAAACTTGAAGATGTTATGGGTGAACTTGATGTTTTATATATGACAAGAGTACAAAAAGAAAGATTTTTCAATGAAGCTGATTATATTAGATTAAAAGACAGCTATATAGTAGACATGGAAAAACTAAGCTCAGCAAAAAGCGACATGATTATATTGCATCCACTTCCAAGGGTAAATGAAATATCTGTAGAAGTTGATAAGGACCCGAGAGCGGCTTATTTTAAACAAGCTAAATTCGGAATGTATGTAAGAATGGCTTTAATAATGAAATTGCTGGGGGTAGAAAAATAATGTTGAAAATAGATAGTGTAGATAAGGGATTAGTAATAGATCATATAAAAGCAGGAAGAGCATTAGAAATATATAAATATCTTAAATTAGATAAAATGGATTGTAGTGTAGCAATAATTAAAAATGCAAAAAGTAAAAAATTGGGTAAAAAAGATATTATAAAGGTTGAAGATAATATTAACATGGACTTAACTGTACTTGGATTTATAGATCCGGACATAACTATTAATGTTATAGATAAAGGCGTTATAATCAATAAAATAAATCTTGAACTACCATCAGAAGTTACAAATATAGTTAAATGTAAAAATCCAAGATGTATTACTTCTATAGAACAAGAAGTACAACATAAATTCAAATTAACTGATAGAGAAAATAAAACTTACAGATGTATATACTGTGATACAGCATTTGAACGCAATTAGATAAATTATTTAACGCTGATGAAATTTCATCAGCGGTTTTTATAAGGATAAAAGGAGATATTATGATAGTAGATAAATTGTATAAAGCAGTTGAGGAAAAAGGACATGTATGTTTAGGACTTGATACTGATTATAGCTATGTTCCAACAAATTTTGCAGAGAAATTTGCTTCTATAGGAGAAGCAATATATAATTTCAATAAAGAAATAATAGATAGCACATATGATGTAACAGCTTGTTATAAAGTACAAATTGCATATTATGAAGCTTATGGAATAGAAGGTCTTAAGGCATATTCAGATACTTTGAAATATATTAAAGAAAAAAAATGCATATCAATAGCTGATATAAAAAGAGGAGATATTTCTAAAACAGCTGAGATGTACGCTATAGGACATTTCACGGGAGATTTCGAAGCTGACTTTGTTACAATAAATCCATATATGGGTGTAAATGATAGTATAGAACCTTTTATAACATATATTAAAAATAATGATAAAGGAATATTTGCGCTTGTGCGTACATCAAATAAAGGTGCAAGAGATTTTCAATATATAAAAAATGAAGATAATGAACCTTTATATGAAATAGTAGGAGAAAAACTAGAAGAACTTGCTAAAGATAATATGGGAGAATGCGGTTTTAGTTCTGTTGGAGCAGTAGTTGGATGTACAAACAATGAAGAAGGAATTTCTTTAAGAAATAAAATTAAA
>DIVM01000064.1 GCA_002435835.1 Firmicutes bacterium UBA6132 | reverse complement strand
AACCATAAAAAAGGGGGATGTTTTATCAGTAGCACAAGTTGCTGGAATAATGGGAGCTAAAAAAACATCGGATATAATTCCTATGTGCCACCCTATAATGATAACAGGATGTGACATAAATTTTGAGATTGATTTAGTAAAAAGCAGAATAGAAATTATTGCATCAGCTAAAACAAAAGGACAAACTGGCATTGAAATGGAGTCTTTAACTGCAGTTTCTATAGCAGCACTGACTATTTATGATATGTGTAAAGCAATAGATAAAGAGATGATTATATCTGATATTATGCTCATGAGAAAATCAGGAGGCAAATCAGGTTTGTTTGAAAGAAAATAAAAAATAAATAAGGAGAACTGAAATGGCAAAAGTTACAGCTATTAATATAAGTGAAAAAAAAGGTGTTATAAAAACACCAATTGATAAAGGATATTTTAAAGTTGATCACGGTCTTGAAGGGGATGCTCATGCAGGAAACTGGCACAGACAAGTAAGTTTGTTATCTCAAGAAAGCATTGATAAAATGACAGCTCAAGGTGCAAAGGACCTTACCCCAGGAAAATTTGCAGAAAACCTAACAATAGAAGGTATTGTATTATTTGAACTTCCAATTGGAACAAAACTTAAAGTTGGAGAAGTGCTAATGGAAGTTACACAAATAGGTAAAGAATGTCACACTGGATGTGCCATAAGACAACAAGTAGGTGATTGTGTAATGCCAAGAGAAGGGATTTTTACAAAAATATTAGAACCAGGCTGGATTTATTCAGGAGATGAAATAGAAATAATTAAATAAATATTAAATCGAATTAAAATTAAAAATGGTTGTAATTTGTGCAAAGGTTATATATAATTTATATAAAGAATAAAAAAGGAGGAAATTTATGATTAATCACAATATTAAAGAGGGCCTTACTTATAAATACAGTAAAGTTACAAGCAGTACGGATGCATATTTATCAAATGACTCAACATTTGATTATCTTGTATCAACTCCAGCAATTCTTAATATGATTATAGGAGTTTCAGCCAAAATGCTTGATAGTTTACTTCCTAATGATTATGTAACAGTAGGAAAGGAAATACAGTTATCACATGATAATCCAACAATTATTGGAGAAACAATAGAAATTATAGTTAAAGTAGAAAAAGTTGATGGAAATAAAATTTATTTAGATATAGTTGGAAATGATAGTCAAGGTATTTGTTTAAGCGGAAAATACCAGAGAGTAATTGTAAATAAAGAAAAATTAAATCAAGCAGCATTCTTTAGAATAAAATTATAGAAGTTAAAAAATGAGGTAAATAGCCTCATTTTTTATTGTCATAATTTTTCCTACATTATTTTAAATTAATTGAGGATTTGTTATGGTAAAATTTAAACATTATTTAAAAACTGAAATAGTTTTAGTATTTTCGTTAATTGCAGCTATTATAACATCTTTTTATATTAAACCATCTTTAAATTATATAGAATATATTGATTTTAAAGTCCTTGCTATATTATTTTGTTTAATGGTAATTGTATCAGGATTTAAAAAAGTAGGTTTTTTTAATGTGTTAGCTTATAAAATGACGGAAGGGTCTAAAAAATCAAAAGCACTTCGCTTAAGTTTAATATTAATTTGTTTTATTAGCTCCATGTTTATTACAAATGATGTTTCTCTTATTACATTTGTGCCATTTGCAATAATGGTACTTTCTATTACAGCACAAAAAGAATACATAATCTATGTTATAGTCATGCAGACTGTTGCTGCAAATTTAGGGAGCATGTTAACGCCAATTGGAAATCCACAAAATTTATATCTTTATTCATTTTTTAATATAAATACATTGGAATTTTTTAAAATAACATTTCCTGTTACAATGGCCGGGTTAATATTAATAATATTATTTTCTATAATAGGCAAAAATGAAAATATAAATGTAAAATTTCAAACAAAAGAAGTTATTAAAAATAGAAAACAACTAAAAATATATATGATTTTATTTTTTATATGTATTTTATCAGTGCTTCACATAGTTGAATATAAAATAACTTTATTAATAATTTTTACTACAATTTTATTTATAGATAAAAGTCTTTTAAAATCTGTAGATTATGGTTTATTATTTACATTTATATGCTTTTTTATTTTTGTTGGAAATATGGGTAAAATAGAATATGTTAATAACTTAATAGCTACTTTAATAAAAAAACGAGAAATGCTTATTGCAATTTTACTAAGCCAAATATTTAGCAATGTTCCTGCAGCTGTTCTTCTTTCTACATTTACAGAAAACTATAAATCATTAGTAATTGGAACTAATATAGGTGGATTAGGTACTTTAATAGCATCTTTAGCAAGTTTAATTTCTTTTAAACTTTATGCAGCTATGGATAATTCAAAACCTATGAAATATTTATTGATTTTTACATCTGTTAATATGTTAATGCTTTTATTACTTATTGCATTTGTTATATTGTTTTAGTTGGAAACTTTTTATATATACATGCTATTTAAGGTAGAATAACTTTCATTATTAATGCAAAACTATAATTGAGGTGATAATATGGCAAAAGCAGGTATGAGAAGGCCGGATCCGAAAGATCCACATGGAACAGAAAGTAATCACAAAATGCATTTACCAAAAAATGATGTAGCACCTGTTCCAGAGATACAAGGTAAAGCGAAGACCGGCAATGCAAAAGTAAAGCAAATAATTATAAACAGCATACATCACAAAGAATTAGAATAAAGTAATAATCAAAAAGGAGCTATAATTAAAATTAGTTAATGCTCCTTTTTGATATAAAAAATTTTATGTATTAAATATATTATTAATTGCCTATAACAAGGTTTATTTTAGAAGAAAATTCTGACCATTCATTTTTTTTAGAAAAAAGAAAGGCTCTACCTTTTTGTGTTAATTTGTAATATTTTCTAACCCTGTTATTTTCCATTTTAAATGAAAAAGATTTTACCATATCATCTTTTTCTAAACATTTTAATATAGGATATAAAGTTCCTTCTTTTAATTTAAATGCTCCGTATGATTTTTGCTCTAATTCTCGGATGATTTCATATCCGTATTTGTCACCAGAATCTATTAAAGACATAACTAACATTTTTGTAGTTCCAGATATTAAACTTTTATCATATTTCATATTACACCTCATTTTATCTATTAGCATAGATTATCTATGTATATATTATAGTTTGTTCATCTATGTATTGCAAGTTATTTTTTTAACTAAATTAACTTAAAAATATATTTTGTTAATTTAATATCGTATTTTTTGTTTAGACATTGCTTTGAATTTTCTTTTATTTTAAATAAATGTTTTCTTGAATAAATACATTAGGTGTTATATTATTAACAATATAAAAGAGATAAAATAAAAATAGATAAAGAAAGGGTACTATCATGATATTAAATGAAGATGTTAAAAAACATGTTGATGGAATTCTTGAAAAGCATGGCAAAGATANNAGAATTAATTAATATTATACAAGAAATTCAAAAGGAATACCGTTATTTACCGGAGGATGTTTTAATTTATTTAGCAGATAAATTAGATATTAGTCAATCAAAAATTTACGGTGTAGCAACTTTTTATGAGAACTTTTCACTTGAAGCAAAAGGAAAAAATATAATTAAAGTATGTGATGGAACAGCATGTCACGTAAGAAAATCGATTCCCATATTAAATGCAATCAAAAAAGAATTATGTTTAAATGATAAAAAACATACAACTGATGATATGCTTTTTACACTTGAAACAGTATCATGTTTAGGAGCTTGCGGTTTAGCACCAGTAATTACAGTAAATGAAAAAGTTTATCCAAAAATGACCCCAGAATCTGTTATTGAGCTTTTAAATGAAATAAGAAAGGAGGAAATGTAATGTTATTAAAAAATTATGATGAATTAGTTTCAACCTCAAATATATTCAGAAATTCATTGGATAAACAAAGGGTAAAAGTAATAGTTTGTGGTGGTACAGGCTGTGTTGCTGGAGGTTCTCTTTTAATTTATGATAAATTAAGAGAAATGGTAAGTGAAAAAGGACTATTGGTTGATGTTGACTTATATCTTGAAGAAGAAGGTATAGGAGTTAAAAAAAGTGGATGTCACGGTTTTTGCGAAGTTGGACCATTAGTAAGAGTTGAACCGTATAATTATTTATATCTTAAAGTATCATTAAGTGACTGCGAAGATATATTTAATTACACTATAATGAACAGTGAACCTGTAAAAAGACTTATGTATAAAGATGATGAAAGAATATATCAAACCCAAGATGAAATACCTTTTTATCAAAAGCAGACACGTTTAGTATTAGAAAATTGCGGCACAATGGATGCTGAAAATATACAGGAGTATATAGGAAAAGGTGGTTATAGGGCATTAGCAAATGCACTAAAAACAATGGAGCCTAAAGAAATATGTAAACAAGTACAGGATTCAGGATTAAGAGGCAGAGGTGGCGGAGGTTATCTTGCAGGAAAAAAATGGAGTCAAGTATTAGCTCAAAATAAACCTGAAAAATATATTGTATGTAATGGCGATGAAGGAGACCCTGGTGCTTTCATGGACAGAAGCATTATGGAGGGAGATCCACACAAAGTTATAGAAGGTATGATGCTTGGTGGATACGCAACAGGTGCTAAAACAGGATATATTTATGTAAGAGCTGAATATCCTCTTGCTGTTGAACGTTTAAGAATAGCTATTGAACAAGCAAAGGAATATGGGCTTCTTGGCAAAAATATTTTAAATTCAGGTTTTGATTTTGAATTACATATAAATAAGGGAGCAGGAGCTTTTGTGTGTGGTGAAGGAAGTGCTCTTACAGCTTCTATTGAAGGCGAGAGAGGAATGCCTCGTGTTAAGCCGCCTAGAACTGTAGAGCAAGGCTTATTCGGATGTCCAACTGTTTTAAACAATGTTGAAACATTTGCCAATGTACCGATGATAATATTACATGGTCCTGATAATTATAAAAAATTTGGAACAAAGGATAGCCCTGGTACAAAAGCTTTTGCATTAACTGGTAATGTTGTTAATACGGGACTTATTGAAGTTCCTATGGGAACAACTTTAAGAGAAGTAATATTTAATATAGGTGGAGGTATTCCAGACGGCAAAAAATTTAAAGCTGTTCAAATTGGAGGTCCATCAGGTGGATGTTTAACTTTTGATGAAAGCCACTTAGATTTACAATTAAGTTTTGATTCTCTTAAAAAAGTAGGAGCAATGATAGGCTCAGGCGGAATGGTTGTTATGAATGAAGAAACTTGCATAGTTGAAGTTGCAAGATTTTTTATGAGCTTTACTCAAAGGGAATCATGTGGAAAATGCATTCCATGTAGAGAAGGCACTAAGAGAATGCTTGAAATACTTGAAAGAATAGTTGCTGGAAATGGAACAATCGAAGATTTGGATTTATTAAGAGATATTGCTGACACTGTTAAAAATACTGCTTTATGTGGCCTTGGAAAAACTGCAGCAAACCCAGTTTTAAGTACATTAGAACATTTTTATGATGAATATATAGCCCATGTAGTTCATAAGGAGTGTCCAGCAAAGCAGTGCAAAGGCTTAGCAACAATAGAAATAGACGCTTTACTATGTAAAGGATGTTCTAAATGTTCAAGAAGTTGTCCGGTTAATGCAATATCAGGAAAAGTCAAAGAACCGTTTATCATAGATAATAAAAAATGTATTAAATGCGGTGCTTGTATAGAAGTTTGCGCGTTTAAAGCAGTTAAGGAGGCATAAAATGAGTGGAAATATGATTATTGATGGAAAAAAAGTGCCATATTCAAATCAAAAAAATATATTAACAGTTATTAGAGAATCAGGTATAGATCTTCCTACGTTTTGCTATCATTCTGAATTAAGTATTTATGGCGCATGCAGGATGTGCACTGTTGAAACTTCTAAAGGTGAAATTATTGCAACATGTTCTGAAAAGCCAAAAGATGGTTTGGAAATTTATACAAATTCTCCAAGAATAAGAAAATACAGAAAAATGATTCTTGAACTTTTACTTGCTAATCATGACAGAGATTGTACAACATGTGAAAGAACTGGAAGATGTCAGTTACAAAATCTTGCTAAAAGATATGGAATAAAAAGCATAAGATTTGATCAAATATTTAATGAAGAAGATGATGAACATATTGACAATTCAAGACCAAGCATTACAAGAAATCCTAATAAATGTATTAAATGTGGTGACTGTGTAATGGTATGCGAAGACGTTCAAGGAGTTGGGGCTATTGGATTTGTAAGTAGAGGTTCTGATGTACAAATTAAACCAGCTTTTAACAAAAATTTGGCTGAATCAAATTGCGTAGATTGCGGACAATGCAGAATTGTATGCCCTACAGGTGCTATAAGAATTAATAATGAAACAAATAAAGTTTGGGATGCATTGTATGACAAACAAAAAAGAGTAGTAGCACAAGTAGCTCCTGCTGTTAGAGTTGCATTAGGTGAAGAGTTCGGAAAAAATCCTGGCGAAATTACAATAGGTAAAATAGTTGCAGTTCTAAAGAAGTTAGGTGTTGAAGAAGTATATGATACAACTTTAGCTGCCGATTTAACAGTAATGGAAGAAAGCAATGAATTTATTGAAAAATTCACTAAGGGAGAAAAACTTCCGTTATATACTTCATGCTGTCCTGCATGGGTAAAATTTGCTGAAAACAAATATCCTGATATGGTGAATAACATTTCTTCATGTAAATCACCTCAGCAGATGTTTGGTACTGTTTTGAGAGAACATTATAATGAAACAGATGCAAAAGATGGAAAAGATACAGTTATTTTATCTATTATGCCATGTACTGCTAAAAAAGCAGAAGCTGCAAGAGAAGAGTTTATTCATGACGGTCAAAGAGAAATTGATGTTGTACTTACAACACAGGAACTTGCTATTATGATTAAAGAAGCTGGAATTGATTTTGATAACTTAGAAGAAGAAGCAATGGATATGCCATTTGGTTTAGGTTCAGGAGCTGGCGTTATATTCGGAACAACTGGTGGTGTTATGGAAGCAGTATTACGAAGAGTATTAAAAGGAAAATATGGAAAAGATGACTGCGAAATAATTTATAACTCTGTAAGAGGTTTAGATTCAGTTAAAGAAGCATCTGTATTTGTTGATGGAAGTGAAATTAAAATAGCAGTTGTTCATGGTTTGAAAAACGCTGACAATCTTATAAAGCAAATAAATAATAATGAAAAACATTATGATTTAGTTGAAGTAATGGCTTGTAATGGCGGTTGTGTTGCTGGCGGAGGACAACCAGTTCCTAAAATGATTACAAAACAAACAAGAGCATTAAGAGCTAAAGGACTTTATAATTTAGATAAATCAAATCAAATTAAAAATTCTGAAGACAACTACATTGTAAAAGTAATTTATGATGGGTTATTGAAAGACAAAAAACATAAACTTCATGTTCATAAGCATTAAACAAAATGAACTTGCTAAAATTAAATTTTAGCAAGTTCTTCTTTTAAGTTAAAGTATTGGAATCCCTCCACTATTTATTGAATTCTTACGTTAAACTCTTCCATCCAAGTATTAATTTGAATGAAATAAGCAATTAACTGTGGACCTGTCATTAATTGCCCATACCAAGGTTTTTTAAATGAATTTCCACCCGATTCAACAATTTCAGTTACTTTTTGTTTGTTTATTAGCTGATAAATAGGTGCATTTTTATTTTTCATTATATCCCTCATCCAATTTTGAACAAATTGTGTATAATCAACATGATGTGTTTTGGGATAAGGGCTTTTTTTTCTGTCAATTATTTCATCAGGTAAAAAATCCCTTAATGCTTCTCTTAATAAACCTTTTTCTCTTCCATTATAAAATTTTATATTGTTAGGAATATTGAAAGCATATTGAACAAGTCTGTAATCTGCAAATGGAACTCTAACTTCTAAACTGTTTGCCATACTCATTCTGTCTTTTCTGTTCAATAAAGTCATCATAAACCATTTGATATTTAAATAAAACAATTCTCTCATTTTTGCTTCTTCTTTAGATTCTCCTTTAAGCTTTGGTGTTTTATTAGTAGTATCATAATATTTTTGTTGAACATAATCTTGTAAATTTAAATGAGAAAATTCTTTATTAATAATTTCACTTCTTTCTTTAGTTGACTTAGACCAAGGAAATGTATTAGCGTTTAAATCTTCAGGTCTTGTAAACCATGGATAGCCCCCAAAAATTTCATCGGCACATTCTCCTGATAAAGCTACTGTAAAATCATTTCTAATTTCTTTGCAGAACAATAAAAGAGAGGAGTCAACATCAGCCATTCCTGGTAAATCATTAGCTTTAACTGCATTCTTTAATGCTTCAGCTAATTTTAAATTATTAAGTGTTACAGTGTGGTGAATACTGCCCATGTAATCAGCCATCTTTTCAGCAAAAAACTGGTCAGAAGTTGGTTGGAATAAATTTGCATGAAAATATTTATCATTATCTTCATAATCTATTGAGTACGTATTTAAAATTCCTCGGTTATGTTTTTTATAATAATTAGATGTAATAATAGATATAGCGCTTGAATCTAAACCACCAGATAAGAAAGTACATAATGGAACATCTGATACAAGTTGCCTTTCAACTGCATCTACAAATAAATTTTTAGTAGTTTGTTTTGTTTGTTCAAAGTTTTCTTCATGAGGAATAGCTTGCAACTGCCAGTATTCTTTAATATAAATATTGCAATCTTTATATATTAAATAGTGAGCTGGGGGGATTTCTTTTATATCTTTAAATACTCCGTTTCCTAATGTTCGAGCAGGTCCTAATCCTAATATTTCCATAACGCCTTGTTCATCAATTATTGGTTCAACTAATGGATTAGCTAATAATGCTTTTATTTGAGATGCAAATAGTAAATTATTATTTTTTATACTATAGAATAATGGCTTTACACCTAAATGATCCCGTGCTAAAAATAAAGTATTCTCGTATTCATTCCAAACTCCAAAAGCAAATATTCCATTGATGTGATTTAAACATTCAATACCCCATTCAATATATGATAATAATAGAACTTCAGTATCAGAATAAGATTCGAATTTATATCCTTTTAATAAAAGTTCTTTTCTTACATCTTCAGTATTGTATAGTTCGCCGTTATAAACCATTGTAAATTTGTTATGTCCAATTTGGCGAATCATAGGTTGTGCTCCACCAACAGGGTCGACAATTGTCAATCTTCTATGCCCGAATAAGCAATTTTCACTTATATAATAATTATAATCATCTGGACCTCTCTCTTTTAATGTGTCCGTCATTTTTTTTATTATATTTTCTTTGCTTATTAAATTATCCTCAGTATTAACCCAACCTGCTATTCCACACATATTTACCTCCTTTAAATAATTGAAAATATCATTTTTTATATTATGTTTTATCAAAAATAGTGTTCCAAAAAAATATAAGCTAAAAAAATAGCGATTTATAATTATATGAATATAATGATAATAAATAAGAATAGGAGGATTATTATGTATAAAAACCCTTATGATGGTTTTCAATTTCCAATAAATAATAATCAAGATATTATTTATGCTCAGCAACAAAGAAATGTACAAAATGTTATGCAAACAGTTCGTTCAAGAAATGCTGATTTAATACAGCAACTAGAACGAGCAGGAATGAACATGAATATGATTGATTATTTAATTTATATTATTGTTAATTACACATTAAACCAATCAAACACAAATATGCCAGCTAACCAAATATACAATCGCTTTAGAAATCAATATCCATGGTATAACTTGATATTGAGACCATTTAACTTTCCGCCAAACAGGGTGGACCAAATGTTAATTAGAATCATTGAAATGATTTTAGAAATTATTAGAGGGCAACAGCCTGGCCCTGGCCCTGGACCAGCACCAGGTTGGAGTAATTGGGAAGATTTAGGAGGGGTGCTTTCTACAGCGCCAACAGTATCATCTTGGGCACCAAATCGTTTAGATGTATTTGTTGGCGGTTCAGACAATGCTTTATATCACAAATGGTGGGACGGTAGAAGCTGGAGCGTTTGGGAAAACCTTGGAGGCATTTTAACATCTGCACCAGGTGCAGTTTCTTGGGGACCTAATAGAATTGATGTATTTGTAAGAGGAACAGATAATGGTTTGTGGCATAAATGGTGGGATGGTTCAAGGTGGAATGATTGGGAAAGTCTTGGTGGTATATTAACTTCAGCACCAACAGTATCATCTTGGGCATCAAATCGTTTAGATGTATTTGCAAGAGGAACAAACAATGCTTTGTGGCATAAATGGTGGGATGGTTCAAGATGGAATGATTGGGAAGACCTTGGTGGTGTATTAACTTCATCACCATCGGCAATATCCTGGGGACCTAATAGAATAGATGTGTTTGCAAAAGGTCAAGCAAATGATTTAATCCATAAATGGTGGGATGGTAGAAGCTGGAGTGGATGGGAAAGCCTTGGTGGTGTATTAACATCAAGTCCTTCAGCATCATCAAAACGTCCTAATCATATTGATGTATTTGCAAGAGGAACGGGTAATAATTTGTATAAGAGAACATGGAATGGCTCTCGATGGGAAAATTGGCAGAACCTTGGCGGAAATATTAACTCAGAACCTGCTGCAGTATCATGGGGACCTAACCGTACAGATGTATTTGCAAGAAGCCAATCAAACAGCTTAATTCACACTTATCAAGGCAGTTGATGAAATTTAATTAAAATCAGAATTTTGACAAATCCATTTAAGAATATTACCTAAAATTGGATTTGTCAATTTTTTTATAATTATGTAAAATAGTCTTTGTATGTTTTGTCAAATTTCTCATTTAACAGCAAAACTGTAATATAATATAAAAAGACTAATCGTAAGGAGAAATCATGAAAAAAAATAAAATAATAATTTATATTGTATGCGCATTTATTATGGCATTCTTTACAAAAGAATTTGATATAATTTTAGATCAAGAAACAAATACAAATATAAAAGAAGAAATATCCAATGAAAATTCTGATAATGCAGATAATAATACAAATTTAAAGGTACATATCATTGATGTAGGCCAAGCCGATTCTATTTTCATAGAGCTACCAAACAAACAGTCCATGTTAATTGATGCAGGAAATAACTCAGATGATGATATAGTTGTTAACTACATAAATGAACTTAACTATGACAAAATTGATTATGTTGTGGGAACACATCCTCACGAAGATCACATAGGTGGATTAGATACTGTAATAGATAATTTTGATATAGGAAAAGTTTATTTACCTAAAGCAGAAAATAATACAAAAACATTTGAAGATGTTCTTCTTGCTATCAAAAACAAAAATTTAAAAATAAGTACTGCAGTTGCAGGGGTAAACATTTTGGAAACGGAAAATTTAAAAATACATATTATTTCGCCATTAAACAAAACATATGAAGATTTTAATTATTATTCGGCAGTTATAAAAATAGAATATTTAGATAATTCATTTTTATTAATGGGCGATGCAGAAAAAATAAATGAGCGAGAAATTATAGCTGATGTAAATGCAGATGTTATAAAAATAGGGCACCATGGAAGTGATACTTCTTCTTCTGAACAATTTCTTCAGAAAGTTTCACCAGATTATGCTATAATATCAGTTGGAGAATATAATAAATACGGCCATCCTAACGATGCAACTTTAAATTTATTAAATGAAATGAATGTAAAAGTTTTTAGAACTGATGAATCGGGTACTATAACTGTTATATCGGATGGTAAAAACATTGAAGTAGAAAAAAGCAAATAAATTAATTACAAAGGATATTTTATGAAAATAATTATTGATAGGTTTGAAGGTGATTTTGCAATAGCAGAACTTCAAAATAAAAAAATAGTAAATATACCAAAAGCAATTATTCCACCCGAAGCAGTTGAAGGTGATGTAATTTCTATAGAAATAAATAGAGAAGAAACTGAAGAACGCAAAAGAGAAATTAAAAATTTAATGAATGATTTATGGGAAGAATAGTAAATTTATAGTGGCTGTATAAAGTTGCTATTTTTATTGGTTCCATAGCGAAAGCATAATCATTTTTATTATAAAATTAAAGTTAACATATATAAGAAATATGAAAAGCTTCGTTTGGGGTTGCAAAATAGCATCTTATGTATTAGAATATGTTGAGTAAAAAAATATACAAGTACTTTAGAAAGGTATGCAATCGGTATTTAAATGTCTAATAAAGATTTACAACATTTTATAAAGCAATTAGAGAATTTAGGACAATTACAGATAATAGATGTAAATGTTTCACCAGAACTTGAAATAACAGAAATAGCGGATAGAGTGTCAAAGTCCAATGGAAAAGCATTGTTATTTACTAATGTTAAAAATTCAAAATATCCTGTATTAATAAATGCAATGGGAAGCTATGAGCGTATGAGTTTAGGCTTAGGGGCAAAAAATTTAGATGATATTGGTTCAGAATTAGAAAAATATTTAAATTTAGAAAATTATTTATCTATTAAAAAATTATTCAAAAGCATTCCACGTCTTTTAAGACTTCTTTACGTATTCCCAATAAAAAGTTTATTTAAAGGAACTTGCCAAGAAGTTGTGGAAAGAGATGTTAATTTAAATACAATTCCAGTTTTAAAATGTTGGCCTGAAGATGCAGGTCGTTTTATTACTTTGCCCTTAGTATTCACTAAGGAAAGTGATTCTAAAAAACAAAATGTTGGAATGTATCGAATGCAAATTCTTGATGAAACAACAACGGGCATGCATTGGCATAAACATAAGGATGGGTCTGAAATTTATAAGGGCTATAAAAATAAAAAACAAAAAATGCCAGTTTCTGTTGCATTAGGCTGTGATCCTGCAATTACATATTCATCAACTGCACCATTACCTAAAATGATTGATGAAATGATGTTGGCAGGATACTTAAGAAAAAGTAATGTTAAAATGGTAAAATGTATTACTAATGATATATATGTTCCAGCAGATGCTGAAATTATTTTAGAAGGATATGTGGACACTGAAGAAGATTTAGTATTAGAAGGGCCATTTGGAGACCACACAGGTTATTATTCATTAGCTGATTATTATCCTAAATTTCACGTTACATGTATAACTCATAAAAAAAATGCAGTTTATCCTACTACAATCGTGGGCAAGCCTCCTATGGAAGATTGTTATATGGCCAAAGCTACGGAAAGAATATTTCTTCCTATGTTAAAAATGGTTATGCCAGAATTAATAGATTTAAATTTACCTTTTGAAGGAGTTTTTCATAACTTAGCCATAGTTTCTATTAATAATAAATATCAAGGTTGTGCTCAAAAAATTATGAATTCTATTTGGGGCATGGGTCAAATGATGTATACAAAATTAATTGTGGTGGTTGATGAAAATGTAGATGTTCAAAATTTACAACAAGTAAAAGATGCTGTTTTAAATAATGTAGAAATTAATAATTTAGTGTTTTCACAGGGTCCACTTGATGCTTTGGATCATTCTTCTAATGAAGCTTTGTTTGGATATAGATTAGGTGTGGATGCGACTAGTAAAAAATTATTATCGGACAATAAAAATAATGGACAAACTGAAATTAAAAACAGTTACCACATAATTTCAATTGACAAAAATAGTCCTAATCAAGGTAAAGAAGCTTTAAAAGAATTTATGAAAAATCATCAAGACAAATTTGTTATAGTTGTGGATTCAGTTAGTCCGAAAAATTTATCAATAGTTATGTGGAAATTATTTAATAATATAGATGCAAATAGGGATTTGATATTTATGGATGGTAAAATCGGTGTGGATGCAACTAAAAAATTAAAAGAAGAAGGCTTAACAAGAGATTGGCCTAAGGACATTGAAATGTCAGAAGAAATCAAACAATATGTAAACGAAAGATGGAATGAATATGGAATTGATGATTAAAATTAATAATAAAATATATGGAAAAATTAAAGAGTATGGAAAATTAGTTATGTTTTCTCATACAATATTTTCTTTAAGTTTTGCTGCCATATCAATGATATTAGCATCTGATGGTATACCTAATGCATCTGATTTATTTTGGATTTTTGTATGTTTTATGGGAGCGCGTACTGGTGCAAACGCCATAAACCGAGTTATTGATGCAGAAATAGATGCAAAAAATCCAAGAACTGCCAATAGACAAATTCCAAAAGGTGAAGTGAAAAAGAAAGAAGTAGTTTTATTTACTATAATTTGTTTTTTAGTGATGCTTTTTGGCGCTTATAAATTAAACTATGTTTGTTTAGCACTTTCACCTATAGCTTTGTTTTTAATGATTATATATTCCTATACAAAACGTTTTACATTTTTATGCCACTTATTTTTAGGAGTTACATCAGCATGTGCTCCAGTTGGGGCATGGATTGCTGTAACAGGTGAAATAAGTTTTATTCCTTTAGTTATGGGTGCAGCAAATACATTGTGGGTTGCTGGTTTTGATATAATATATGGTTCACAGGATTATGATTTTGATGTAAAAAATAAACTTCATTCCATGGCAACACAATTCGGTGTTAAAGGTGCATTATTAATAGCAAAGATATTTCATATAATAACTCTCATATGCTTATTTATTCTTGGAATTTTATCTCCTGAACTTGGATTCATATATTATATTGGACTTTTAATAATAGCAGTTTTGTTTGTAGTTGAATACAGATTGATATCTCCAACTAATTTAACAAATGCAAATATTGCATCATATAACATTAATCAAATTGTTAGTGTTACATTATTATCTTTAGGTGTATTAGATGCTCTTATATAATTATGTTAATTAAGGCTAAATATTTTTTAGCCTTTAATTATAAATATGAAATAAGAAAAAAGAAAGGAAAGAAAATTGAAAAAAATTATCTCAATCGTTTTAGTTTTAATTATGATATTAACAGGTTGTTCGACTAAAACAGAAAAACCAAAAGAAGAAGCTGAAAATAATCAATCAGCTAAAAAAACAATTTTAAAAATAGGAATGATGTCGTCATCCGATGAAGTCCCATTTGTTTTAATAAATGAAAATGGGCTTGCAGAAAAATATAATTTCGAGCTTGATTTACAAATGTTCACATCTGCAAAAGAAAGAGATGCAGCATTTCAAGCTGGGGAACTCGATGGAGTTTTAACAGATTACATAGCAGTTGCAATGTATCAAAATGCTAATTTTGATGTTAAAATAACAGGAATTACTGATGGCGATTTTATATTGATGGCGGGAAAAAATAAAGGAATTACTGATATTAGCCAAATTAAAGGAAAAAGTATTGCAATATCAGAAAATACTTTAATTGATTACTCTTATGAATGCATAGTAAAAAACAACAATATGGATCCAAAATTGGATATTGTTAAAGAAATTGTTCCAAGAATTCCTGATAGATTGGAATTATTAAGAAATGACAAAGTTGATTTAGGTTTAATGCCTGAA
>DIVM01000022.1 GCA_002435835.1 Firmicutes bacterium UBA6132 | reverse complement strand
TACAGGAATAATAAATATTTAGCAAAAAAAGCCTGAGAAGGCTTTTTTTGTTTTCTAATAATTTTACATAAAATTTAAATAATATGATTGTTAAAAATAACATTGTAATATAAATAAATATTATGATATAATAAATACTATTAATGAAACAAAGACTAACGTTTTTGTTTAGTGTATTTATTGTATCGTTGTGAAGCAAGTTAATTTGTGGCTTGCACTTATGATAAAATGAAAAAATTGTGAACTGTAAATAAAGGATGTTGTAAATGAAAAATATTATTATAAAAATAGTTAAAAACAGTATTGCGGAAGAATTAGAACTTGAACCTGGTGATGAGCTTGTATCTGTTAATGGTGAGGAAATAACAGATTATATAGATTATAAATTTCAAATTTCTGATGAAACTGTTGTGCTTGAAGTTAAGAAACAAGACGGCGAAATATGGGAACTTGAAATAGAAAAAGAGTATGACGAAGATATTGGGATTATTTTTGAAAATCCCCTAATGGACAATATTAAAGTATGTCAAAATAAATGTATATTTTGCTTTATTGATCAAATGCCAAAAGGTATGCGAAAATCATTATATTTAAAAGATGATGATACAAGGTTATCTTTTTTATATGGCAATTTCATCACATTAACAAATTTAACAGATGATGAAATTAACAGAATCATTAAATATAGAATAAGCCCTATAAAAGTTTCAGTACATGCTACTGATAAAGATTTAAGAAAATATATGATGGGTAACCACAAAGATAAAGATATACTCGAATATTTGAAAAAATTAACTGATGCAGGTATAACTGTTGATTGTCAAATTGTTTTAGTAAAAGATGTAAATGACGGTGAAGTTTTAAATAAAACTATTAGGGATTTAGCAAAACTACAGCCACAAGTAAGAAGTGTAGCTATAGTACCTGTAGGTATTACAAATTATCGTGAAAAACTTGCTGATTTAAGTTCATTTGATAAAGTAAGCGCAGAAAAGTTAATAGAACAAATAAGCTCTTTACAAAATGAAATTTATAAAAATATTAATACTCGTTTTGTATTTTTAGCAGATGAATTTTATATATTAGCTAAAAGAGATTTTCCTGATTTTGAAAGCTATGAAGAATTTGATCAACTTGAAAATGGTATAGGACTTTGTAGACTGTTAACCTGGGAAATAGATGAATATTTGCCAAAATATAAAAATAAACAAGTAATATTTGATGAAGTTACTATTGCAACTGGTGTAGCGGCATATGAATTAATTTTATCATTATGTGAAAAAATAATGAAAGAAATTAATATTAAAATCAATGTAGAAAAAATTACTAATAACTTTTTTGGAGAAAAAATAACTGTTGCAGGATTAATAACAGGTAAGGATTTAATAGAACAACTTAAAAATAAAAATATAAAAAATATTATTTTACCAAAATGCATGTTAAATGATGACAATGTATTTTTAGATGATTTAAAAGTTGAAGACATACAAAGAGAATTAGGAGCTAAAATAATTATTTCTGATGTAGACGGCGAAAAATTATTAAATTATTTGGTAAAATAAATATACTATAAATAAAAGAGAAAGAAACACACGGAGGATTAAAATGGCAAGACCAATAGTAGCAATAGTAGGCAGGCCTAATGTAGGCAAGTCAACTCTTTTTAACAGAATTGCTGGAAAAAGAATTTCCATTACAGAAGATACACCAGGAGTAACAAGGGATAGAATTTATGCAGAATGTGAGTGGTTGGACAATCACTTTACAATGATTGATACAGGAGGAATTGAACCAGATTCAACTGATACAATATTCCAACAAATGCGTACTCAAGCTGAAGTAGCTATAGATATGGCACATGTTGTTTTATTTATGGTTGACGGTAAAGAAGGGGTTACAGCTGCTGATGCTGAAGTAGCTCAAATGCTTAGAAAAGCTAAAAAGGAAATTATTCTTGTTGTTAACAAGATGGATAAGTTCGTAAACACAAATAATATTTATGAATTTTACAATTTAGGTCTTGGAGAACCAATATCAATTTCTTCAACAGAAGCAATGGGATTAGGTGATTTGCTTGACGAAGTTATAGCAAAATTTGATGAAAGATTTGATTTAGACGATGACGATGATTCTATAAAAATAGCTGTAATTGGAAAACCAAATGCAGGAAAATCATCAATTATTAATAAAATAATAGGTGAAGACAGAGTTATAGTATCAGATATTCCTGGAACAACAAGGGATGCAATAGATACAAAATTTGAAAAAGACGGTCAAAAATATACTTTAATTGATACAGCAGGAATAAGAAAAAAAAGCAAAGTATTAGAAATTGTAGAAAAATATAGCGTACTCCGTGCTTTTACAGCTGTGGAAAGAGCAGATGTATGTATTTTAGTAATTGATGCTGATAAAGGAATTACTGAACAAGACATAAGAATAGCAGGTTATTCTCATGAAAACCACAAAGGAATGATAGTGGTAATAAATAAGTGGGATTTAATAGAAAAAGATAATAAAACATTTAAAGAATTCCATGATGATGTTAGAAACAGTATAGCATATGCAACATATGCACCTATTCTTACTGTTTCAGCACTAACAGGACAACGAGTAAATAAAATACTAGATACAGTAAATGAAGTGTTTAATTTTAGAAATTTAAGAGTATCTACAGGTGTTTTAAATGACATTTTAACTGAAGCTGTTCTTATGAATCAGCCTCGTACAGTTAAAGGCAAAAGATTTAAAATATATTATGGAGCACAAGTAGCTGTTAATCCACCGAAGTTTTTAATTTTCTGTAATGATAGAACACTTGTTCATTTTTCATATCAAAGATATTTAGAAAATAAAATTCGTGAATCTTTTGAATATCATGGAACACCAATAGTAATTGAATTTAGAAACAGAAGCGAAAAATAATTATTACATTTGATAATGTTAAGGAGGACGAATAATTATGAGATATGTTTTTGTAGTATTGATTTCTTATTTATTAGGTAATCTTTCATTTGCATATATACTTGGCAAATTATTAATGAAAAAAGATGTTAGAGATTTTGGAAGTGGTAATTCTGGAACTACTAATGCAATACGTGCTTTTGGCAAAAAAATAGGTATTATGGTTTTTGCAGGAGATGTGTTAAAAGGAATAGTTGCAGTATTAATTGGTAAAGCTTTATTAGGCGAAGTTGGAAGTTATTTAGCAGGAGTTTTTGTGATTGTAGGTCATAATTGGCCAGCACTTTTAAATTTTAAAGGTGGTAAAGGAGTAGCAACAACAATTGGAGTAATGCTCATAATTAGCCCTACAGCTACTTTTATTTGTTTTGTTGTTGGTATAACAATAGCATTTATTACAAGAATGGTATCTCTTGGGTCGATTATAGGAATGATTTTAGGACCTATAGTAATATTACTTGTTGAAAGACCTTTAAACTTTAATATTTTCCTATTTTGTTTTTCTGTTGCTGCTATGTCAATTTACAGGCACAGAGAAAATATAAAAAGGTTAATGCAAGGAAAAGAAAATAAATTATAAAATATAAATGAATATAAAAAATAAGGGAAAGTCACATAGTGGCTTTCTATATATATTAGTTTAAATACATAGGAGGCGCTATGGAAGCTCAAATAACAATTCTTGGTGCAGGCAGCTGGGGAACAGCTTTAGCTAAACTTTTATCTGATAATGGTAGTAATGTAACAGTTTGGTTAAGGGATGAAAATCAAGTTAAAGAATTAAGTACAACGAGAATAAATAAAAAATATTTGCCTAATGTGAAAATACCTTCTAATATAATTTTTACATCCGATATAAATAAAGCGGTACAAGAAGCAGAAATTATTTTAATAGTAACTCCTACTCAACAAATAAGAAATGTTTTAAAACAAATTAATGAAAAGTATAAAACGAATAAAATTATAATTAATGCATCTAAAGGAATTGAGATGGGAACTTTAGACAGAGTTTCTGAAATAGTTAAAGAGGAAACATTAAACTGTATCTATGCTGTATTATCAGGTCCATCCCATGCTGAAGAAGTAGGCTTAGGTCTGCCTACAGCTTTAACAGTAGCTTGTGAAAACAAAGATACAGCAGAAAAAATTCAAGATTTATTTATGTCTTCTTATTTTAGAGTTTATACAAATGAAGATGTAATAGGAGTTGAATTAGGTGGTGCATTAAAAAATATTATTGCATTAGGAGCAGGTATATCTGATGGTATAGGTTATGGAGATAATGCAAAAGCTGCGTTAATGAACAGAGGTATCGTTGAAATTGCAAGGCTTGGTATTGCATTAGGAGCTGATGTACATACATTTTATGGGCTTTCAGGTATAGGAGACTTAATAGTAACTTGTACAAGTGTTCATTCGAGAAATAGAAGTGCAGGGTTTTTAATAGGTCAAGGTCTTACAAAAGATGAAGCTATACATAAAGTTGGAATGGTAGTAGAAGGTATTACAACTACATATGCAGCATATGAACTTTCTAAAAAGTTAAATATTAATATGCCAATAGTTGATGCAATGTATGATGTACTTCACAATAATGCTGATGTAAAAGAAACTGTTAACAAACTTATGTTACGAGATAAAAAAGAAGAAAAACTATAATTTAGAATTAATTAATAATTAAATAATATTATATTAGCATTCTGATCATTATTTGTCATCCTGAACATAGCGAAGGATCTTACTTTTTAAAGATTCTTCACTGCGTTCAGAAAGACAGATTTTGACAGCGGTTTAAAACCTATAAATTGGATTTGTGTAAAAGCAAATCCAATTTTTTTTAAAATTTTATAGTGATTTGGAATAATGAAAAAATACAAGCATATATATAAACTGTATACAGAATGTAAGCATATTATTTAGGGGGAGGGATTATTATTACTAATTTAGATATATATGAAGATATAGCTAAGAGAACAAAGGGAGAAATATATTTGGGGGTTGTTGGACCAGTAAGAACAGGAAAGTCTACTTTTATAAGAAGGTTTTCTGAAAATGTAATGCTACCAAATATAGAGGATGAATATACAAAAGAAAGAGCTAAAGATGAAATGCCACAAAGCGGTACGGGTAAAACAGTAACAACAACTGAACCAAAATTTGTTCCATCAAATGCAGTAAATGTAACATTCAAAGACAATATTAGTTCAAAACTTAGATTAATTGATTGTGTTGGCTACATGATTCCTGGTGCAATTGGAAGTATGGAAGGTGAAATACCAAGAATGGTAAGTACACCTTGGCATGAAGATCCTATACCATTTGCAGAAGCAGCTGAAATAGGCACAAGAAAAGTTATTAAAGATCATTCAACTATTGGTATATTAGTTACAACTGACGGAAGTATTACAGATATAGGAAGAGATAATTATATTATGGCTGAAGAAAGAGTTGTTAAGGAATTAAAAGAAATTAATAAGCCTTTTGTAATCATACTTAATACTACTCATCCTAACAATGAAAATACAGTTGCATTAGCTTCCCAATTAAAAGAAAAATATAATGCACCTGTACAAATTATGGATTGCATGAATTTAAACACAAACGATATTGAAGGGGTTTTAGAAGATGTACTTTATGAATTCCCAATAAAAGAAATTAATGTGGATATGCCAAAATGGTTTGATGGACTTGATTTTGACCACGCCTTAAAACAAGATTTAATTAAAACATTAAAACAGGATTTTGACCATTGCTACAAACTTAGCGATTTTGATGCTGTAAAAATATTCTCTGAGCAAAATGAATATATTGAAGATTATTATGTAAAAGAAATTGAGCTTGGAACCGGCAAAATCAATATGAGAATCGACATAGATAATGTTTATTACTATAAAGTTATTTCTGATTTATGTGGTGATAATATTACAGGTGAACATCAAATATTAAAATTAATAGGTGATTTAGCAAAAGCAAAGAGAGAATACTCAAAAGTTGAAGCAGCTATTAAAGATGCTAAAGAAAAGGGTTATGGATATGTAACTCCTACAATCGCAGATATGGTAGTTGAAAAGCCTCTAATATTTAAAGAAGGTAGCCGCTATGGAATTAAAATTAAAGCTCAAGCACCATCTCTACATATTTTCAATGCAGGTATGAACACTGAAGTATCTCCTGTAATAGGAAGTAAAGCTCAAAGTGAAGATTTAATAAATCATTTAATTGAACAAAGTAAAGACCATCCAGAAGGTATTTGGGATGCAGAAATATTTGGTAAAACTCTTGCAAATTTAGCAGAAGAGCAACTTGAAGCAAAACTCACTGGAATGCCAGAGAATGCAAGGAAAAAACTTAAAAAGACAATTGAAAAAATTGTCAATGATGGTCAAGGCAGCATAATATTCTTAATAATTTAAATTAAAAAAAGGAGGTCTCCCTCCTTTTTTTATATTATAGAAAAGTTCTAACTGTAACCATAGGGTTCCATAGCTAATATTGTAGAAATTGTCACAATTAATTGTAATAATAATTGTAAAATAGCATATAATTATTGCCAAATTTATTAAAATTGTGTTATAATATGATTACCAACCCAAAAGTCATTCGTGACTTTTGGGTGCAAATTATAAGGTAATAAGAAAATTTTATTGTAAATTACTTAAGAATTATGAAATGATGACTCAATAAAATGTACATTATAAAAATGGAGGCAAAAGAGAAATGGCTAAAAAATCTAAAAGAAACTTTGGATTTAAGAATTTTTTATTTTCTTTTGTCGCAGTAATAATTGCAATATATGTTTTTCAAAGTAAAAGCAGTGCTGTTGATATAATGGTTGTAGAAAAAAGCACATTAGAAAATATTATTGAAGCAAAAGGAATCGTTGTTAAAGACGAAAAAGTATATACTTCAACTGTGGATGGAAATATAACGTTTCACCAAGAAGAAGGGGCTAAAGTAAATCAAGGCCTTTTAATAGAAGATATTAATTCAAGTTCTAAATCTTCAGAAATTAATTTACAGTTATCTCAAATTGAAGAAGCAATAAATAAAAAAACTGAAAAGAGCGATGTTAATGATGAAATTTCAGTTACAAATGCTACAACAAAAGAAAATAATTATGAAATTCAAGATATACAAAATAGTATAATTAATAAAGATTATGAAAATATGTATGAGACTGTTTCTAATATAAATGAAAATAAGAATTTAGAAAATCCATACCTTGATTACACTTTAACTCAACTTAATAATATGAAAAACAACTTAACTAAAAGTTTAAATACAAATAAAGTTCCTTGTTATTCTCAGCGAGCAGGTGTTTTATCATATAAAATAGACGGTTTAGAAAATGTATATACATTTGACAATATATATAATATGATGCCAAGCGATACTGTATTAAATGAATACACAGTAACTGATATGAAACAAATTTCTTCTATTAAAAGTGGAGATTCACTTTATAAAATAATTAGAAATTTCAATTATTATATGGCAGTTACACTTAGCAATGATTTTGCTAAATTATTTGAAGAAAAAAAATATATTAAAGTTAGAGTTGTTTATGAAGGCTCATCTAATGAAATATGGGGTTACATAGAAAAAATTAATTATGGAAGTGACCAATCAACTTTAATACTTTATTTCGATGATTTTTTTAATGTTATATATGATAAACGTTATGTTGATTTGCAATTAATAACTGATATACATGAAGGGTTGAAAATAGAAACTAAATCACTGGTAGAAAAAGATGGTATTAAAGGTGTTTATGTAAAAGATGCAAGCAATATTGTTAAATTTATGCCTGTGGAAATTTTAGGTGAAGATGAAAATACAATAGTTGTATCTGAAGGGTCATACGTTAGTGAAAAACAAAGAAATACAATAGACATAAATGACAAAAAATATGAAACAATAAAAATCTATGATAATATAATTTTAAGACCTGATAAAGTAGCAGAAGGTCAAATTGTAGATTAGGAGGTATTTTGTGGACATTAAAGAAAATATAGATAATATTTTTAAAAAAGTTCAGTTAGCAGCTGAAAAATCAGGTAGAAAATTAGAAGACATAACTCTAATAGCAGTTTCTAAAACTGTTGATTGGGAAAAAGCTAAAGAAGCTGTTGAAGCAGGAGTAAATAACCTTGGTGAAAACCGTGTTCAAGAAATAACAAATAAGTATGAACAATTTGATGATTTAAATTTAAATGATAATGTCAATTGGCATATGATCGGACATTTACAAAAAAATAAAGTTAAGTACATAATAGACAAAGTAAATCTAATTCATTCAGTTGAAAATTTAGAATTAGCTAATGAAATAAATAAAAGAGCTGCACAACACAATTTAATTTCAAATGTATTAATTGAATTAAATATAGGGGAAGAAGAAAGTAAATTTGGAATAAGCGATGAAAATGTAATAGAATTTGTTAAAAGCTTAGAACAATTTGAAAATATTAAAGTTTTAGGGCTTATGACTGTAGCTCCATATGCAGAAAATCCAGAAGATATAAGATGGGTTTTTAAAAAAATGAAAGAAATATATAATAATATTTCAAATATAAATTTAAGAAATACAGAAATGAAATATTTGTCTATGGGAATGACAAATGATTTTGAAATAGCCATTGAAGAAGGCTCAAATATAGTTAGAATAGGTACTGCTATATTTGGAGCAAGAGATTACACAAAAAAAGGGTATTAATTTAAAGGAGGAAAAGAAAATGGGAATGATGGATAAGGTTAAAGATTTTATAGGAATGTCAGAGTTTGAAGATGAAGAAGAGGATTACGAAGAAGAAATAAAAAGTGATGGAAGAATGGATAATAAGAATTCAGAAAAAATAGAAACATTTAGTAGAAAAAACAATGTTATAAAAGTACATTCAAATTCAGATATGAAAGTATTTATTTGTGAGCCACAAAAATACGAAGATTGTACAAAAGCTGTTGATGAATTTAAAAATCGTAAAGTTGTTGTATTAAATATTGAAGGTTTAGAATTAGAAGATCAAAAACAAATATTTGAATTTGTTAAAGGTGCAGTTTATTCTTTAGAAGCAAGCATTCAAAAAGTATCAAGCGGAATTTTTGTTATTGCACCAAACAATGTTCAAATAGATGGTAGACTTGGAGATAGATTTGAAAGGAATTATTTTTACAATAAGTAAATAGGTGGATATAGATATATGTATATAATTAAAGAGGCTCTTGCTATTCTTTTAAGACTTATAGATTCTTTAATATTAGTAAGAGTTTTACTATCATTTTTCCCTACTCTTAGGTCATCTAAAATAGCTGAATTTGTTTACCAAATGACGGAGCCTATTATGGCTCCATGTAGAGCAATTTTAGATAGATTTGGTTTAGGTAACGGAATGTTTGATTTTTCTCCTATATTAGCATTCGTATTATTAGATTTAATATCTTCAATAATTAGATCTATTTAGGGTTAAATGTAAAATGAAAAATGTTAATTTAGAAAAATATTATGATTTCATTAAAGATGAAGAAAGTAAGATAGTAGTTAAAAAAATTCAAGATAAGATAAGTTACGTCAATAAAAACTTTATTCCTGTCCTTACAGAATTTATAAATCCTTATGTGGCAGAATTAAGTGTGCCATTAATTAATAATTATAATATAAATTATGAACTTTTCCCCTCATACGAATATGGTGAGAGGAAAGTTTTCATTTTATACCCTGATTATTTGGAAAGTGTTAATGCAGATGATTATATAGCTGGCATTAGAATAAAAAATAAATCAAAATTTAAAATTTTAGATCATAAAGATTATCTGGGATCACTCATGTCTCTTGGAATAGACAGAAATAAAACAGGTGATATTTTTGTGTATGAAGATTATGCTGATATAGTTGTACATAAGGATATAGTTGATTATATAATTTATAATTTAGAGAAAATAGGAAATAGCAAAATAGAATTTGAAGTACTTAAATCAGATGAAATAGCTTATAAAGAACAAAAACATGAAATTTTAAATATTACATCATCATCCTTGCGCCTTGATAATATTTTAAAACATATTACAAATAAATCAAGGGACACTGCAACATCATTA
>DIVM01000147.1 GCA_002435835.1 Firmicutes bacterium UBA6132 | reverse complement strand
TAATTAAATTAAATCAAATAGGAACAATTACTGAAACTCTGGATGCAATCGAAATGGCAAAAGTAGCAGGATATACTGCTGTAGTTTCTCACCGTTCAGGTGAAACAGATGACTCTACTATAGCTGACTTAGTTATCGCTACTAATGCAGGTCAAATAAAAACTGGCGCTCCTTCAAGAATTGACAGAGTTGCAAAATATAATCAATTATTGAGATTAGAAGATATTTTAGGACCTGCTGCTCAATACAAAGGAATGAATGTTTTTTATAACTTAAAAAAATAATATGGAGAGGCAAAGTCCTCTCTTAAATTATGCTTGATTTTTCAATCATTTAATAGTATAATTTGTTAATAATTACTAATGATAATTTGATTGAAAATGTTGAAAATTGTCATAAATTAATAAAGCTGATAAATTATAATCATATTTATATTGATTTTTCAATAATTAAATGGTATAATTTTAACGATTTTGGAAATAAATTTAACAGGAGGTGTGACAAGCATGGAAACTATAATAAGAATATTTTTAATAATAGCAAGTTTAATACTTATAGCAAGTATTTTGCTACAATCTGGTAAATCTGCAGGAGTGTCTGGAGAAATAGCTGGAGGAGCAGAATCTTTATGGGGAAAAAATAAAGGTAGAAGTTACGAAGGTAAACTTGAAAAAGCAACAGCAATAGCGGCAATTATATTTGTAATAGCATCATTAATCTTAGTGGCTATTCAATAATTGAATAACCTTTTAATTCTAATAACTTTTATAGTATTAGAATTAAAATGAGGAAAACATTTTAAAATTTAAATTATCTAACAATGGAGGACAGGGAACATGAGTACTATGTTAATAGCCCCGATAGTTGGGGTTTTAGCTTTGTTATATGCTTATTACAAAGCTGTGGGTGTAAGTAAAATGGATGCAGGAACAGAAAGAATGAAGGAAATAGCTGGATACATCCATGAAGGAGCAATGGCATTTCTTACAAGAGAATATAAATCAGTTGGTATATTCGCAGTAGTTTTATTTTTCATATTAGGATTAGGAATTAATTGGCCAACAGCAATTTCATTTGCTATTGGAGCATCATTCTCTATATTGGCTGGTTTTTTTGGAATGACTGTTGCAACTAAAGCAAACGTTAGAACTGCTAATGCAGCAAGAGTATCAGGAATGGACAAAGCATTGGACATAGCTTTTTCAGGCGGAGCAGTAATGGGTATGGTTGTAGTAGGTTTAGGCTTACTAGGATGCGGAGCATTATGGTTTATTTTTGAAGATGCAACTTACATAACTGGATTTAGTTTAGGTGCTTCTTCTATAGCTTTATTTGCACGTGTAGGCGGTGGTATTTATACAAAAGCTGCAGACGTTGGAGCAGACTTAGTTGGAAAAGTTGAAGCAGGTATACCAGAAGATGACCCTCGTAACCCAGCAGTTATAGCAGATAACGTTGGTGATAATGTTGGTGACGTTGCAGGTATGGGAGCTGACTTATTTGAATCATATGTTGGTTCAATAGTTTCAGCTATAACACTTGGAGTTATAGCATATTCAGATGGTGGTAGAGGAGCAATGTTTGCACTTTTACTTTCTGCAGTAGGTATTTTAGCTTCTATTATAGGTACTTTATTTGTTAAAGGTGGAGCTAATCCACAAAAAGCTTTAAATATGGGTACATATGCAAGTTCTGCAATAGTTGTAATCGCCGCATTTTTCTTAAGCAACGGAATGCTTGGAGATTTAAGACCTTTTGGTGCAATAGTATCAGGTTTAGTAGTTGGACTAATAATTTCTAAAATTACAGAAATTTATACTTCAGGCGATTATAAATATGTTCAAGAAATAGCTAATCAAGCTGAAACAGGCGCAGCAACTACTATTATAAGTGGTTTATCAGTTGGTATGCGTTCTACAGGATTTCCAATAGTTGTATTAGCAATAGGTATTATTGCTGCTTATTATATTGCAGGATATACAGTTGATGGTGTTGATTCTGTAAAAGGATTATATGGTATAGCATTGGCAGCTGTTGGTATGCTGTCTACAACTGGTATGGTTGTTGCAGTTGATGCATATGGTCCTATAGCAGACAATGCTGGTGGTATTGCGGAAATGAGTGAATTACCTCATGAAGTAAGAGAAATAACAGATAAACTTGACTCAGTTGGTAACACAACAGCAGCTATTGGTAAAGGATTTGCAATAGGTTCAGCAGCTTTAACAGCTCTTGCTTTATTTGCATCATATACTCAGTCTGTTGGTCTTACATCAATTAGTTTAACTGAACCTACTGTAATAGCAGGTTTATTTATAGGTGGTATGCTTCCGTTCTTATTCTCAGCAATTACTATGAGCGCTGTTGGTAAAGCAGCATTTGCTATGATTGAAGAAGTAAGAAGACAATTTAGAGAAAAACCAGGTATTATGTTAGGAACTGAAAAACCAGATTATAAAACATGTGTTGATATTAGTACAACAGCAGCTTTAAAAGAAATGGTTGTTCCAGGATTATTAGCAGTAGTTGTTCCATTAGCAGTAGGATTCTTACTTGGTAAAGAAGCTCTTGGTGGACTTCAAGCTGGAGCATTGGTATCAGGAGTTCTTATGGCTATAATGATGTCAAATGCAGGTGGTGCTTGGGACAATGCTAAGAAATATATTGAATCAGGAACACATGGTGGAAAAGGAAGCGAAGCTCATAAAGCTGCAGTTGTTGGAGATACAGTTGGGGACCCATTTAAAGATACATCAGGTCCATCAATTAACATATTAATTAAACTTATGACAGTTGTTTCATTAGTATTCGGACCAACAATAGCTCAATATGGCGGAATAATACTTAAATTATTCTAAAAAATAATAATAAAAATTGAGACTTCTCGCAAGAGAAGTCTTTTTTCTTGCAGTAGAATATTCACTATGATATAATCAAATTGGAAAATAAGTCATATAATAGTATTATTATGCCATGCATTATAAATAAATGGTACTATATAACATAAGTTCTTAGAAAGGAATATATCTTACATGCAAATTATTATTGACGGTTTAAACATAAATTATATTGATGAAGGTACTGGAAATGATGTTCTGTTACTTCATGGTTGGGGAGGAAACATTAAGACAATGCTTCCTATTTTTAATGTATTGAAAGATAAATGCAGAGTTGTAACTTTAGATTTACCTGGTTTTGGGGAAAGTAGTATACCGGATAAACCATGGAATTCATATGATTATGCAGAGTTTATGAAAAAGTTTACTGATTTATTGGGAATGAAAAAAATAATATTATTTGGTCATTCTCATGGAGGAAGAATTTCAATTATATTATCAAGCAAATATCAAGATTTAGTAAGAAAATTAATTTTAATAGACTCTGCAGGAGTTATTCCAAAGAGAAAAATGAAATATTACATAAAAGTATATGGATTCAAACTTATGAAAAAAGTTTATACATCTTTAGTAAGCGGTAGCTCAAAGGATGAAAAGTTGGAAAAATTCTATAAAAAATTTGGTTCTACTGACTATAAGGAATCTGAAGGTATAATGAGACAAACAATGGTAAAAGTAATCAATGATAATTTGCAAAGTCTTTTTCCTTTAATTAAGGCTCCAACGCTGCTTATTTGGGGTGAAAATGATGAAGATACACCATTATATATGGGTAAAATAATGGAAGATAAAATAAAAGACAGTGGTTTAATAATAATGAAAAAAGCTGGGCATTATTCATATATTGATTGTTATGATCAATTTAAAGCAGTAATTTTAGTCTTTCTTAAAGATGATTTCAATAAAATTAATTAGGAGTGAAGAAAAATGATACAGTTATTTATTGTTTCCTTTGTTATTTCATATTTTCTGTTAAATGCAGTTAAATTAAAATATTTTTTACATATGATGCAAATAGAAGGATATAAAACAAATGTATTCTTAGATTGGATGGATAATTATAAAGAAAAATCACATACGAAATTAGATAAAATATTTCAATTTTTAAATACAACAACATTATTATTATTTTTGTTATTGCCAAAATCTTATAATAATGCTTTTTCATTAATTTTCATGTTACTTTCAGTAGTTTTTTTATTGATAAATATAACAAATAAATATGAATCTAAAAAACCACTGATATTTACACAAAGAGCTAAAAGGTTATTTGCTATGTCCTTAAGTTTAGTAGCTGTTGATTTTTTATTAACTTTATTTATAGTAAATATTATAACCAAAAATTTGATTTTATATTTTCCTCTTTGGGCGGGTATTTTATCCATAATAAGCTATTTTGTTGCATATTATATTATAGGTGGCAATTATTTAGTAAAACCTATTGAAGAAAATATTAATAAGCGTTTTTATAATGAAGCTTCTAAAAAAATTGTAAGTATGAAAAATATAACCTCTGTTGGTATAACAGGTAGTTATGGAAAAACAAGCACAAAATTTTTAACTTCAACAATACTTGAAGAGAAATTTAAAGTTTTAAAAACACCTGAAAGTTACAACACACCTATGGGAATAAGTAAAATAATTAATAATGAGTTGACAAATGATTTTGAAATTTTCATAGCTGAACTAGGGGCTACAAATATAGGTGATATAAAAGAAGTAGCAGAGCTTACAAATCCTAAAATAGGAATAATTACATCAATAGGTCCATGCCATTTAGAGTCATTTAAAACAATTGACAATATTATGAGAACTAAATATGAACTCATAGAAAGCTTACCGACCGATGGCGTTGCTATATTTAATTATGATAATGAATATGTAAAAAAGTTAGCAGATAAAACATTTAAAGAAAAAATATTATACGGTATAGATAATATAGAAAATACTCATGTTTTTGCAACGGACATAAAAGTTAGCAGTTCTGGTTCAACATTTACACTTTGCATAAGCGATTTAGGTACTATTGAATGTAAAACCAGACTTCTTGGAAAACATAATATATTAAATATTTTAGCAGGAGTATCAGTTGCTAAAATACTTGGAATGACCTTAGAGCAAATTGCCGCTGGTATAGAAAAAATAGAAGATGTAGAGCATAGACTTCAGCTAATTGATCCTAAGACAGGAGTTTTAGTTATAGATGATGCTTTTAATTCAAATCCTGATGGAGCTAAAGCTGCCCTTGATGTTCTTGATTCGTTTAAAGATAAACGAAAAATAATAGTAACTCCAGGAATGGTGGAATTAGGTGAAATAGAAGAAATAGAAAATGAAAAATTTGGAGAACAAATAGCAAAAGTATGTGATATAGCAATACTTATTGGTAAAAAAAGAACTAAACCTATTTATAATGGACTTAAAAATTTAAAATTTAATGAAGAAAACATCATAGTTGTAAATTCATTAAATGAAGCTACACAGATTATTGCAACTCTGACAAAAGTAAATGATGTTATTCTTTTTGAAAATGATTTGCCGGATACTTATAACGAACAATAAAAAATATTCTTAGGGGGTTAATAAAATGAAAAAAATAGGAATAATAATAGGCGGTAAATCCGTTGAACACGAGGTTTCAATTATTACAGGACTTCAAGTTTATGATAACTTGGATACAGCAAAATATGAACCAAGAATTATTTACATACAGAAAAATGGAAAATGGTTAGTAGGTAATAGTTTACATGATATTAACAATTACAAACTTAAAAAGTTTGAAGATGCATATGAAGTTTTGCCTGGTTTTAAAGATGGAAAATTAATATTATATCCTCATCCAGAAATAAAGCAAGGATTTTTCAGTAAAAAATTTGAAACATATATAATTGATGTAGTATTTCCAGCTGTACATGGAACTAATGTGGAAGATGGAGCTTTGCATGGCATATTTCAAATGAACGGAGTGCCATGTGCATTTGGTTCTGTTTTAAGCTCTGCAGTTGGCATGGATAAAATAATAATGAAAAAAGTATTCCAAAGTTTTGATTTGCCAGTTGTTGATTATACATGGTTTTTCAGAAGCAGTTGGAAGGATGATAAAATAAAAATATTAGATGATATTGAAAAAATCGGATATCCATTAATTGTAAAACCTGCAAATCTTGGTTCAAGTGTTGGAATAAACAAAGCATCTAACAAAGAAACTTTAATTGAATGTATCGAAGTTGCATGTTCATATGACAGAAAAATTATTGTTGAAAAATGTGTTGAAAATGTAAGAGAAATAAATTGTGCTGTATTGGGATATGAAAACAATTTAATGGCATCACTTTGCGAAGAACCCATTGGTTGGAAAGAATTTTTAACTTATGAGGATAAATATGTTAATAAAACAAAAGATTCTGAAGGATCAAAAGGTTCTAAAAGTTCGGATTCAAAACATAAAATTCCTGCAGATATTTCAGAAGAAACAACTGCTTTAATTGAAAATTATGCAAAAGAAGCATTTAAATCAATTGATTGCTGTGGTGATGCAAGAATAGATTTTCTTTATGATGGCAA
>DIVM01000189.1 GCA_002435835.1 Firmicutes bacterium UBA6132 | reverse complement strand
CACCTCTTTTTATCAATTCTGTGCTAATGTCGAAAATTTCTTGAGTAAATGGGCAGTTTATTATAATAGAATCAAATTTTTCACTAAACTTTTTGGAATTTTTAATTAAGAAATCATAATAAAATATTTCATATGTTTCTAATGGAGAACCTTTATCTATTTGTATTTTATTCAACTCAACAACAGAAATATTTTTAATTCTCCCTTTAAGATATAATAGTCCTAAGGTTCCTATGCCACCTAATCCAAAAAATAATATTTTATCTTTGATCCCTAAATTTAATATTGGATGTATCGCTACAGATAAAGGCTCGCTTAGGGTAAGTTTCTCTAAATCTTCATTATCTATTTTATAAATATTTCTAAGGGGAACATTTATAAAATCCTGCATTGCCCCATCTATGTTATTTGCACCCAAGGTTTTTAAGTTTCTACATAAATAACTCTTATTTTCAAGACAATATATGCATTCCCCACAAGATAAATTCGGGTTTATAGCAACGGCATCACCTATTTTAAAACCATATTTATTATTTTCTATATCTTTAATAATCCCTGTAAACTCGTGACCTGGTGTAACCGGATAAACTAAATTTTTATATTTTCCAGTAAACTTTATTAAATCTGAACCGCAAATACCAATATATTTTGTTTTAATAAGAGCACAAGCAGTTTCAAGTTTAGGGTCAGGAGCTTCTATAATTTCAATTTTAAAAGGTTCTTTTATTAAAATTTTTCTCATAATCAAGTATTAGATTTAAGCCCTACTTTTAAATAAATAATGCTTATTATTAAAGAAACTACTAACATAAAAGTACCAATTGCTGCTCCATAACTAGTATGGAAAAAACTAAAAGCTTCTAGATACGACTGGATCACTAACGTCTCTGTCGCTCTAGCGGGTCCACCCTTTGTTAATACATAAATTACTGTAACTCTTTTAAATCCCCAGATAGTTAGCAATAACAAGACTGTGTAATTAACCGATTTAAGCATTGGTAGAGTAATATGAATAAATTTCTTAAAATTACTTGCTCCATCAACTTCTGCAGCTTCATATAAGTCTTTGGGAACAGTCTGTAAAGCAGCTAGATACATAACTGTTGCAATTGGAAATTCCTTCCAAATAGCAATCATTATAACAGTGAATAGTACAATTCTTGGGTCAGAAGCCCATGCTATCGGCTCATTTATTAAGTGGAGAATATCTTTTAATATAAAATTAAGGACTCCAAAATTATAATCAAGTATCCATCTCCATACTAAAACAGCGACTATATATGGCATTGCCCAGGGAATAATTATCGCTGCCCTTGCAATAGCCCTTCCTCTAAATTCTAAATTCAATAATAATGCAGTAAGAATACCAAAAATAGCAGAGCCAACAACAAACAAAAAGGTATATATTATAGTAGTTTTAAATGAACCCCAAAATTCTGGCCTTCCAAACATTTCCTTATAGTTTTCAAAACCTATGAAATTAGATTCTTTACCTATAATTGGAATTTTTATATCAAAAAAACTAATTCTTATGCCATCTAAAAGTGGATAAAATATTGTAAAAAGAAGTGTAGCAACTACTGGAAATATTAATATATAAGGTAATATTTTTTTATTATTTAAAATATTTTCAAATCTCTTCAAAATTCTTGAAATCCTTCTTTTTTAATATTGAGGGAGAATTTAATTAAATTCTCCCTCAATATAAAGTTATTTTACAAATTTATTTACAAGAGTTTCTTGTAAGGCATTTAATCTCTCTTCGATATCTGCTCCACCTTCCAGAATTTCAGCAAGGGCAATACCTATTTCATTATTATATTCATCGGCGACTAACTCAAATCCTGGGGCCATATAGCCATAAGCAGCAAGATATTTTGCAACACCTTCATCAAAAACCCCCCACCATGGATTTTCTTCAAGTACTTCTGCGGTAATCATTCCGCTTTGTCCAGGGATTTGTGCAGTCATTTCTACATATTTTTCCTGCCATTCTCTAGAATTGTATAAATCAATCACTTTCCATGCTGCATCTTTATTTTCTGAATTTGAATCCATTCCGAAGAAGGCGCCACCAACTATTGTAGCTTTGGTTGGTGTAGGAGGCAATGCTGCATCTATGAATGGGTAGATGTCAGGATTTTTTGTTTTAACTGAACCAAATAGCCAAGCTCCTTCAATCATCATAGCCAATTTACCTTCCCACATCATCTGGTCTAAAGTAACTGTTGTTTGTCCTTTTGGAGTAAAGTCAGCATCAAAGAGCTTCTTATAATATTTACCGCCTTCAATTGTCTCCGGGGAATTCGCCGTTGGCATTTTACCATCTGCCCAATCTCCACCAAAGCCAGCTACCCATTTTCTACTTTCCAGGTTCATCTGGAATATATTTGTTGTATCTGTTGCACATCCAAAACCAAATATTCCAGTTTTTTCATAAATTGTTTTTGCTGTATCATATAATTCATCCGGAGTTGTTGGAACTGAAACACCGGCTTCTTCAAAAATTTGTTTGTTATAACAAAGGGCTTGAGGAGTCGCTGTAAAAATAATTGCATAATAAGAACCATCTTTTATTCCCGGTTGTTGAGCAGATGCTAATTTATCTTTCCAGTTTGATTGATTAACCCATTCATCTAAATTTTGTAATGCATCAAGATCTATTAATTGTCCTAATTGCGTTGGCCTGATTGCAAATACATCCGGAGCATCTCCTGCAGATATTCTCGTTAGTAGTTTTTGATTATATTCACCAGATGCAATTCCAGTTATTGTTAGTTCAATATCTGGATATAATTCATTAAAGGTATTTTTAAAATCTTCAAAATATGGTTGGTTTTGTGGCTCAACCCATTGCCAGGTAAATAACTCTATTTTTATCTTTTCTTTAGCTTCTTCCTCTTGAACAGCTGTGCTAGTTGTTTTTTCTGCTATAGAGGTAGCAGAATCTTCCTGTGCTTTTGTTGTTTCTGACGATGGTGTTGCACATCCAGCTAAAAGACTACTTGATATTGCTACTACCAGGAAGATAAAAAATAATTTTTTCACTTTTTACTCCTTTAAATTGATTTATTTAATAAAGAAAAGTTTTATATCTAAACGTTTAGATTTTTAACCAAAAAAAAATGTACTTTTTTACTATTATAAATTATAATCTAAACGATTAGATAAGATAATAATTCAATATTTATGCCATGTCAACAAAAAATTTTATGAGAAGGCCAACATTTAATGATCTGGCTAAACAAACTAGTTTATCAATTGCTACAATTTCTGCTTATTTCAATAATAGGGATATTGTAAAGCCAGAGACTCAGCTTAGGATATCAAAAGCAATAAAAGATCTTAATTATATCCAAGATGATCTAGCAGCAAGTTTAAAAAAAAGATCTACCAACTCTTTGGGTGTTATTATTCCAGACATATCTAATCCTTATTATTCATCAGTACTAAAAGGTGTAGAATATAGAGCTCAAAAATATGATTTGGACATTTTTATAAGCTCTACTGGATATAATCCAAATGTTGAAAGAAAAAGAATTAATAGTTTCTTAAGGAAAAGAATCGATGGACTAATTGTTGTCTCGGGCTTAAATATTGATGAATATTTGATTAAACTTAATAATGATGGCCTTCCCGTTATTCTTGTTTTAAGAAAAATAATAGAAGGAAAAATCCCTTCTATTTTAATCGATAACAAGAAAGCAGCTTTTAACTCAATTAAATATCTTTATGAAAAGGGACATAAAAATATATTATATATTACCTGTAATTTTGAAAATTTAAACACTATTAAGGATAGATATGCTGGATATATTGAAGCTATTGATTATTTCAAATTAAAAAATTATGAAATAATATCAGATAAAATTTTAACACACGAGTTAGAAATTGATGAAGAATTGGTAAATAATATATTGAGTTACATAGGAAAAGTTGATGCAGTTTTCACTTATACAGATTTACTTGCAATAAGTTTGATTAAAAACTTAAAAAGAAATGGAATAAAAATACCAGAAGAAATCTCAGTTATTGGTTTTGATAATATAATTATTTCTGATTTTGTAGATCCTCCCTTAACAACTACAAAGCAACCTAAAAAATTAATGGGTGCACTTGCTGTTGATTTATTTAACAAAATAAAAAATGGAGAACATTTCGATTCCCTTAATTATATTGATACAAATATAGTTGAGCGAGGTTCAGTAAAATTGCTATGATGATGTATTAACAGGCAATGCTGCGAATTATGGTCTTGGGAAAAAGCTAAATTTAAATACTATTGAAAAATTATAATTCGTATATGAAAATTAAGTGTCTTAAATCTTATAAATTTTCTACTAATGTTTTTGTCATATAACACTCCTTATCCTTTGGGGTGAACCCCATTCCTTAGACACATTGTATACTAAANNTAAGATAAAATAACTGATGAGACTACAAGATAAGAGAGAAAGAGAGGTCTCATCATATGAGAATAAGAAGAGCATTTAATACCGAGTTTAAAAGGGAGATAGCTTAAGCTAATAGTTTCAGGGAAAGCTACACAGTTGGAACTCTCCAGAAAATACAATATATCACCGGTAATGATTTCAAGGTGGAAAAAGGAGTACTACTCCGGTAAGTTCTTTGAAAACAAAAGTACAGATTACGCCAGATTTGAAATAAAAA
>DIVM01000152.1 GCA_002435835.1 Firmicutes bacterium UBA6132 | reverse complement strand
AATCAGGGAGGACTGTGTCGACTTTTAGAATAATTTGTTTTGTCTCTTCTTTTCCATATGGATCTTCAGCATAGAAATATAGAATTGATTCAAACTGACCTAATTCTAAAGGTTGGGCTTTACCATCATATTCGTTGACCGCATCTGTTCTACCGGCCCAATAGAATAATATTTTTGCTGTTGGATTTGAGCATACGAAAGCAACTGTTGGAGGTTCTAAATACCAACCATCATTGCCTTTCTTACCTCCAGTAACTATAACTTCTGTTTCTGGAAGCGGTTGAGTTATGACAAAAGTTTCTGATTTGGTATATTCGGCTTCAGAGCTGGTAAAAACTTCTAATGTATAATCGGACCCCATTTCTGTTGGATTATGTAGGCCAAATTCTTTATCTATATCTATCAAAACACTTGTTCCGCTTGTAATCTCCTCAGATAAATATAATTTTATAATATTATTATCAATAAAAAATTTCTCTGGGTTAGAGTCATTAACTAAAATATTATTTTTATTTCCATTTTCTGATATTTTTACATTATTTGGAAAAATAATTCCTATAAAGTCATCTTTCTTTAAAGCGCCTTTATCTCCTATCAAAATATTAATTTTATAAGAAGCTTTTGATTTTGCATTTTTAGGCTCTACAGAAATTCCGGATATTTCCAATTTCGACTCGATAAGAATGACTCCTGAAGTAAAAAGGAACTCTTTAAAACTTTGTAATTTTAAACCTAATTTAACTTCTCCAGATTTATTTGTATTAATTATTCCGCATTCTTTATTAAATTTAATTTCTACTGTATCACCCGAATTAATATAAACTTTTGAATACAGTGAAACTTCATTCTTAGAAACACCTACATTTGATACTTCAGTATCATTAATAAACACTGACTTTATATCTAATTGTTGTGGTATTATTGTTCCATCTGGAAATTTAATAATTATCTTTTCACCTTTTGCTATATTGATACCATCTTCAAGAATAAATACAATTGAATATTCAGCATTCTTACTTATTTTTGGTGGTATTACATTTAATAAAGCTCCAGCTTTTTCTATTTTATATGTATTAGTTGCTACCCATTCTGGATCTCCTGGTAAAGTAGATACATCTATTGTATAGTCGCCGGGTTTTGAAGGATTGATTACGCCAGCTTTTTCGCTAATAAATATTTCGACTCTCCCACTATCTGGAACAACATCCGGAGTAACTACAGAAAGCATATTCTGTCCTATAGTAATACCATTTGGTGGTGGATTTTTACCATTTATGGTTACAGCATTATCAGGAATTTGATCAATTCTTTTACTTAATATTGTGCCTGCAGGAAATCTTATTCTTGTTCTACCCTCACCAGCTGGTAACCAACCACCTTTTCCTACGTTAAAGTTAACCTTGTAAGAAGCTGCCATTTTATAAGTTGTTGGATTAACTTCTACTGTTGGCATCCCTTCTGGTTCACCAATTTTGCTCTCAACAATTTCATAAGGAGCAGAAGCTGCCATCGTAGGTTCGGCTCCTGTAGCAATTTTAAAAACATATTTACCAGGTTTTGTAGGATTTACAACTCCAACTCTATCTGGAACAGTAATAACAATGTCCTGATATCCTTCTATAGTTGGATCTAATGCAATATGAGTATTAAACATTAGTGAATTTTCTTTATAATCAATTATAGGTAGTCCCTGACACGCTGAACATGGCGACAAACCAATACTCATTGATTCAATTATTCTAGTTAACTCTTTTTCACGAGCTACTTTGTCTTCAGGTAAAGGTGGCAGTTTTGTATCTTGAGGCCATACAAGCTTAATAAACTGATGTACTTCCAATTTCTTTTCAATACTAAAATGTATCTTATAAGTTGCCTTTGAACTTACTTTCCTTGGTAAAACTTCTACCCATACATTTTTTATTGCTGTTGCAGGTTTTGGCATAAAAATAAGAAAACCTAAAACAAAAATAATGGATAGAGAAAAACTCAAAACACGTCTTAAAAACAATTTCATTTAATCCCCCTAATAATCAAACACCTATTTAAAATATACATTATTATCTATAATGGTTCAAAATAATAAGATAGTTTAATTGTTGTTTAAAATCAACTATCAATATAAAACAAAAAATATCTTTATTTATTGTTAAAAACTATTTCACCATTAATTAAAACTTTCAAAATTTTATTTATACCCCAATTATATGGAATTTCTATGTAATTTTCTAAGTCAAGAAAAATCAAATCAGCTGATTTACCTATCTCAATAGATCCTGTAATCTCCTGCAAACCAGAAGCAAAACTTGCATTGATAGTTGCTCCATTAATAGCTTCTTCAATAGTCAGACCGAGTTTAATTACAGATAACTCTATCATCATCTGCATAGAATAACACATGCAAGTACCCGGATTAAAATCAGTAGCAATAGCTAAAGGAACATTATTGTCAATAATATTTCTACCATATTTATTATTTTCATTATTAAGAATATATGAAGTACCAGGAAGAACAACGGCTATCGTTCCGCTTTTATTTAACTTTATTAATTCCTTAGGATCCGAAACAATCAAATGATCAACCGAGATCGCATTTAATTCGCTAGCCAACGTTATACCGCCTATAGCTTTGAATTCATCTGCATGTAGTTTTGGTTTTAATCCCCAGAATATACCTGACTCAAGAACTTTTCTTGTATCATTAACATCAAAAACACCCTCTTCGCAAAATACATCAACAAAATCAGCAAGTTTATTTTTAGACACATAAGGAATTATTTCTTCACATATTAAATTTATATATTCCCTCTTATTGTTTATATATTCTCCTGGAACAGCATGTGCGGCCATTAGAGTTCCTTTTATTTTCATTTTGGTCTTCTTTTTCAACTCAGTAACTACTTCANNTTCTACTGAAGTTGTGCCATATTGGATTAATTTATTTAACCTGTTAAATGCTAAATTGAATAATTCTTCCTTTGAGGATTTTCTAACTTGGTCAACTGTGCTTAGTATCCCGTAACCTTTATTCAGGATATCAAGATAATTCTCACCCTTAAGCCTCATTATAAACTCATCTTCTCTTTTACCGGCAAACACCAGATGAGTATGAGAATCAACAAAGCCTGGCATGACTAATCTATTACCAGCATCTATTATTTCAATGTCTTTATATTTTCCTTTTAATTTTTCTGTTTCACCAAAATCTTTTATTTTACCGTCAGATATTAGCAGAGCTCCATCTGTAATAAATTCAAGTATATTTTGTCTTTTTCCTCTGAGTACTTTACCATTATCACTTTTTATTGCTAATAATTGAGATGCATTAACTATTAATTTATCTTTTTTCATACATTAAATCTAAAATGCATAATATCGCCATGTTTTACAACATACTCTTTTCCTTCAAGCTTAAGAAGACCTTTTTCCTTCGCTTCTTTAAACGAAAAAGAGCAGTTTAAGAAATCTGTATAATTAATTGTTTCTGCTCTTATGAAACCTCTCTGGATATCAGAGTGTATCTTGCCTGCTGCTTCAAGAGCATTTGAGCCTTTGTCTAATATCCATCCTCTTACTTCATCTTCGCCGACGGTAAAGAAAGTAATTAGATTAAGTAATTCGAATGATTTTTTTATAATTACATCTAAACTGCTTTCTTCTATGCTATAAGCTTTAAACATTTCTAATCTTGCTTGAAGGTCAAGAGAAACAATTTCTTTTTCGAGA
>DIVM01000271.1 GCA_002435835.1 Firmicutes bacterium UBA6132 | reverse complement strand
ACGAACTGGTCAAGAAGGCCACGGTTGAAGGTTTGACGAATACGATAGCAGATAAGTCTTAGGTGGCTATTCGGGGCCACTGTAGGATTTATAACCAATAACGATCAATGGAACCTGACCTTCTCTTTTACAACCAAGCGGATAGAAAGAAACATGCACATTTTATATACTTCTTTGAATTGCGTCATAAAAAGTGGATTGGAAAATATCAATATAAAAGACTAATTCGATCTTTTTTGCAAGCACATTGCCAAAGCCCCACAAGCCTATTCTCTACCAATGCTTTGGCAAAGAGCTTGCAAATCCAAACCATAAGAATTTTAAATTTTTTCCCCCTCGCACCGACGTAATAAAATTCCTGCAACAGGACTAACAATAAATCAAAAAAATAATATTCGTACACCGTGACAAATTTCTGATACCACGACAAATAAAATAAAAAGGCCTGGCCCATAACACGGACGGTTGGGGTAATAAACTTGTCACAATTTTTGCACGCCACCAAGACAACTTTATCTTGACAAATAACTTTTCATTCATTTATCAAATTCGTGATTTCGGCTCTGGACAAATCCTGCACCCAAGACAATTTTATCTTTCGCCGGGATTTGCAAAAATTGCGCCATACCCTCCTTGCACCGTGNNTACTCCCTCAACCGCCGGGCCGTTATAGTGCATTCCCCGTACCAATTTTACTTTCAGTTAAATCCTTAATATAACGATTCAACAAATATGACCGTTAGCTAATATTCTCGCCACCGAGACTACCAGTTAAATCCGCAAGCAAACTGCAAAAATTGTATCTTGGTAAACTAATATTGATACAAAATTGAATTCAAACAGGAATATCTTTTTATTTGGCGCAGGTGCCGTCAGAGATTGGGGTGGTCCTAAAACAAATGATTTAACAGAAACTATTGTAAAATCAGGTTTTAAAGCTAAGGACGATCAGACAATTACTTCTCATATTTATCAAGTTCTCATAGATAATGGTTATTCTGTTAATTTTGAGACAATTCTAAGCGTTATCGAAGAGTTAATTATTTATTATTCTGGAATAAAGCATACTTCTCCAAAGAATTCATTTCATAATTTGTTCTTTAATCAGAATAAAATTACATCCTCATTTCTAAATTATTCAATTAATGGTGATGTAAATTCCAATTATTCCTTAAATATTCCATATGACGAGGCTTCAAGTTCAAAAAATGCAAGATCAAATAAAAATCCTGACCAGTTTTTCTATGAATTACTCCTTATAAACCTCCATACGGAAATTGGAGCTAAAGTTAGTAAATATGACTTTCATAGTTTAAACAAACAGGACGTTATTGAATCTTTGGATAAGCAAGAGTTGAATAACAATTTTTCAAAATGGATAAACAAATTTATTGGTCATGATGAAATTGTCAGATTATATACACTTAACTATGATAGATTAAACAAAGTGATACTTGAAAACAGAGGACTACCAGTTTTTGAGGGTTTTGACAGTAAAACTATTATTCCTTATAATCATAAAATCGTTCCCAATGTAAAAAGAATTATAGAAGACACTGATTGTGTTTGCTCTTATAATTTACATGGTTGTTCTGATTGGAAACTTGAAATTCTTAATAATTACAAAAATTATTTACCTGTCCTTAAAGTTGGTACTCAATTAGCTTTCAACTATTATGATTATCCCGTTTTTGAGACTGAACATGGTAAACCTGCAATACTAACCAACATAATTGCTGGTTATCAAAAAACTCAAAGATCTGCACTTATACCATATAAGCAAATGCAAGCCTCATTTGATCGTGATTGTCTTCTTGCTGATAATATTTTTATTATTGGTTATTCATTTGGAGATGAGCATATTAATGAAAGTATTAGAATGTCATTAATTTATAATTCAAAACTAACAATACATGTCATCGATTGTGGTTTTATGCAAAACTTGGAATTGAAATATTTTTCTGAGTTTGCAAATCTAATTCCAAATCAAAGACCTACAAAGGTTGCAGATAAAATCTATTCTTATGGTAATACATATGCATATAGCTATGAATTTGGTTATTTTTTGAAAAATGAAATAGAATATATAAAAAGATGAAATTCAGGCACTATGAGCATATATGAAAATAGAGACACACCTGCATATGCAGACTTTGAAGCACCACTGTCTTATTGTGATAATAAATATATTAAAAATTGGTGGAATAAACATCATGATAGCTTGATTTATAAACAGATAAAAGAAGAAAAATGGTATTGGCCATGGAGTATAGCCGACATTTTAGTTAAAAACACTTCAGAAGAAAAAATTAATAAATGGAAAGAATCAGATCCACTTTGTAAGGATTATGCTTGGTATAATGTTCTTATGTATTTTGCAGTTTTAAGAGCAAAAAAGAAAGGATTCTTAAATGAAATAAAAATACCAAACTGGAAAATTTGTCATTTATGTAATCAACGTTTCCTTGAAAATTCTCTTCCCTATCCTTTAATTCAAAAGATAGGCATTAATAATATTAACTATTGCTCGCCTTGTTTATCCGATTCATTATTAAAAGGGGGCAATGATAGGATGAAAAAACGTGATATTATTAAATATATTAAAGACTTAGTAGAACTAATTGAAAAGGTTCCGTCTCAATCATACGTTCAAGAAATAGCTTCGGAGATTAAAAATTTTAATACAGAAATGACATTTAAGATTCTTACACTATTAAAGCAAAAACCTTCAATGGAACGTGTAAAATCAATTTTTAAATCTTGGTTGAAAGCATTAATCGACGCTGAAATACTTGAAGATAATACTAGAAAAACTAGCCGTGGGATACAGTGCATTGCAAAGGATGGACATATATGTTTATCGTTAGGAGAAAAGACAATAGATGACATCTTATATAATTACAATATTAGCCATTCTAAAGAACCACCATATCCAGAAGGAAATTATCGTGGAGATTTTAAAATAAATGATATCATTGTTGAATATTTTGGACTGGTTGGCAATCCCGATTATGATAAGAAGATTGAAATTAAGAGAAATATTGCTAAAAGACATAGCATTAATCTTATTGAAATATTCCCAGAAGATCTAATAGATACTCATAAACTTTTGAATAAAATTTCTGCAAAAATTAATTTAAACAACGCACTATAACACGGACAATATGGGTAAGT
>DIVM01000272.1 GCA_002435835.1 Firmicutes bacterium UBA6132 | reverse complement strand
TTCAATATTTTATCAAGATTTCTTCTTATGCTTTTTAAACTTGATTCAACAAATAAATTTAAAGCATATGTTTTAGTTTCTTCATGAATGAAACTGAAATTTGAATTAACTGCATCATTAAGCAATGAGCCGTAAAGTTTTTTTATTGAATCTTCTTTTTTATTGTTAATAACTTTATTTTTTATGAATGATTCTGTGGATATTTTAAAATCTTCTTTGTCTATGAATTCAGATGTTTTCTTGTCTTTTGAATAATCTTTATAATTATATATGAATTTTTCCAAAGAGTCTTTACTAAAATTATCTTTGTTTAAGATATTAAGTAAGTTTTCCATGATAGTTTTAACATCTTCCTTAGTAATTTCATTACTCAAATCTTTAAATGAAAAAGTATTTATAAAGTTTTCTATTACTTCATTAGTCATAGCATTAATTTTTTCTAAAACTAAATTTTTATTTTCAACCATGCTTTTTGATAAATCATTTAACAGTTTGCTTAATTCAACTTCATAAGAGATAATGAAGTTATTTAAATCATCTAAGGAAAAATATTTTAAAACATTCTTTACATTTATTGTTTCTGATTTTTTTACTATATTATCAACAGTAAAATTAATTTTTCTGTTGATAAATTCAACATTCTCACCATCAGAAAAATAAGAATCTATGATATTATTAATTTGTTCTTTATTGATACTGTTGCTGAATTCATTAACTTTTTTATTATAGAAACTATCATTAATGGAAGAATTAAAAATATGATCCAATTCAAGCTTTTTGCTATCTATAAATTCTGGTAATTTTACAACCATTATTTTATGAACTAATTCATCAACAATATCTCCGCCACCCATTATAGAAAACATACCACGTTCTAAAAGTCCAAGACTATTTTTAATTTCATTTTGAACATTTATGGATATTACTGGCTTGCTTTTAATAATACTGCTTTTTATTGAAGAAGATAATTTTTCGAGCAAGGTCGGCATTTTTAAATCAAAATACCCCTTTAATTTACCGTTAAATATTTCTCCAAATGTTTTATCTCCAACTACATACTTTTCTATTAATTTTGACATTTTTTCTATAATATTTTTTCTCGAAATTTCTGATAAAATAATATCCGATATTTTTTGTGAAATAATACTACCAAATAACTTGATTTCTTCATGTTTGAAAATTTCATTTAAATCTTTATCTAAAATATTTTTATATTTTTCGTTATATTGTAATATGAAATCTTTTACATAAGTCATATCTTCTAAATTATTAGCAGTTTTGACATAATAAATTTCAGAAACATTATTGATTTTACTTTTAGTATAGTCTACAAAACTATTTGGTATTTGGTTTTTAATTAATTTTTCAGAGTTCAAATATGAAAAAGCAAAATCGCTTAAATTATTGTTTATATTATGTTGATTTTTCAACCCTAAACTACATAAATGATTTATAGATGCAGGGGATAAAAGTGATGATAAATCATACTCATCCGTTTTATTAACGAAAAATCCACTGATGAAATTTATATTTTTATTAATTAAATTTTTAGTGAATTCATAAGTTCCTGAGATTATATTATTTTCATTGTTTGTGAGTAATTTATGCATAACATAATAATCATTTTCAGAAACCCCTTTAGTTAAACTTAATTTTATATTATTTTCATATTTATCAAAAAGTTTATTTATACTGTCCCTTCTCAATAATTGATTATCAACAAAATGAGCTGTATTTTTTGCAAAAACATTTTTATTTTTAACTATATAGCCTAAGGAGAAATTTCTTAAAAATGGGATTTTGCTAAGTAATTTATTTTCCTTATAAGGTTTGAATATCATATCAATGGCAATTACATTAGTCAATAAACCAACTAAAGCACATGTAAACATATTAGCTAAAGTAATTTTTCCTAAGTTAGGGGGAGAATTTTGAATCATAGCTAATATGATACCAACGATTAAACCTAATATCCCTCCAAAATACATTATGGGTTGAAGTTCTCTTCCTATAAAATCATTAGCAAAATCAACAAGTTCATCATCGCTTAATTTATTCAAATTTTCAAGAACAATAGCTTTTATGGACCCACTTAAAATTGTATCCATGTTGTTTATAATAAGCTTTCTTAGCATTTCAGAGCTGTTCTTATTTAAATTATCTATTTCATTTATTTTATCAAAAACAGATGAGAGCTTACTATTTTTAATTTCATTAGACATTATTTTAAATTCATTAATAATTTTTTCTTTTATTAAATCACTGATATTAGTATTCTTGTTTAAAATATCATAAAGATTAATTGAATTAATATTTACATATAATTCTTCTTTAAATAATTTTGTTATAGTACTTTTGTTTTTATTTAAAGATCTATTTATAAACTTTTTTAAACTTGGAATAAAATTATTTAAATTATCATTAGAGATAAGTTCATTTAAATTTTTATTTAGATAATTTCCTGCAAGAGTATTAGCTCTTTTACTCAAATATTTGTTTATTAAACTCGATGAAATAATTTTGTTTTTAATAATTTCTGTTGCATAAAGTTCTTGGGGCAAAATATCTTTGATTTTTAAACTTAGAATTTTATTTATAAATTCATCTATAATTGATTTAAAAGAATCATTTAAATATGACGTAATAAAATCAGAAGCTTTTAATGGAGATATAACTTTATTATTCTCAGCTGCTGTTAAAATTTCTCCTATTGATGCAGCACTTAAATAATCTATGATTTTTGAACTTATATTTACACTTAATTTTTCAGGTTCAGTTTCCTGCTGTATGTATTTTATGATTTTTTGTACAATATTGTATTTTTCGCTTATATTATTTAAATAAGTGTTTTTAAGAGTGTTTAAAAGCTTTCCTTTTAATGGATCTGCTTCCTTTATCACTTCATTTACTGAATCTTCAATAAGCTTATTAATTTCGTTATTATTTTGTCTAACCCAATTTACTATTGATTCAGTAATTTGTGGTAAGTTGTCTGATAAATATGTTTTCAAATTTATTTCAAATGATGAATCAACTATATCAAATAAAGTTTTGTTGCTGTTTTTTATATAAGAAAATAAAGAATCGCATAAATCATAAATTGTGTTTTGTCCTGCATGTGAATTTAAATAATTTAAACATAAATTAGTGGCTTTGATGCGAAATTCATCATCAATTTTTATAATTTCTCCTAAAGTCTTTTCATAAAAGCTATTTTTAGTCGAAGAAAAAGTTTTATCAAATTCTATAGAATTAAAAATGTCTTTTAATTGTTCTTCTATTTTAGTTGAGTCATTTTTTATTAATTCATTTAATTTTAAAATAATATTATCACTAAAAATATTTACATTATTTGTTGATATAAATTCGGAAGTTTTTACATTTCCTTTTTTAGAATATAAGTAGTTTAGTTCTTCTTCTATAATATTTGTATTTTTTAGCGTTTCACAAACAGATTCAAATAATGAATCTACTATTTTATTTACTTGCTTTTCATTTAAGAAATCATTTAAATTTGCATCTCTAAATAAAATTTCAGTTAAATCATTCATATGCTCTTGAATGTATTTTTCAAAAAATTCGCCTATAGTTGTAATAGTTGAATCAATCCCCTTTATATTAGCAAATGTATCTTTACCTGAAACTTCATATAAGCAGTTTTTAAAAAAGTCTTCTGTTAGTTGTTCAAACTTTGACTTAAACTCATCATCAGTTAAAATATTTATTAATTTTTCTTTGTTAACAATATCATTTTCAACTAATGAACTTAAATTATCTATGAATTCGTTCCTTGTTTTTTTGATTACACCACCAATTTTTAAAGGGGTATATTCTTTAAAAAGCATATTGATAGCATAATCATTAGTTATGTACCCTGCTGCAGAACCAAGTACTGCTTGCAATATATAATTATAAAAAATTTCGTTCATATGTATTTCCTCTTCGAATTTAGTATTGACGTACAATTATATCATCATAAAAAAAATTATGCAAAAAAATATATATTTGGATAATGTTAGATAATATGGTTAAAATAAATTCAATAAATAGCATTTAAATTAGTTTAATAACTTTTACATAATTTATACACTATGGTAACTTTTGAAAAATCTATTGATTTTAAACGGAAAATAATGTAAAATATATTAAGCTTGCAAAATCAATTAGGAGGATAACACAATATGAAAACGTATAACCTTGACAAAATTAGCAATGTTGCACTGGTAGGACATGGTAATTGCGGAAAAACAACATTCACCGAAGCACTATTATACATAACAAATGTAACAAACCGTATGGGAAAAGTTGAAGATGGAAATACAGTATCAGATTTCGATAAAGAAGAAAAAGATAGAAAGTTTTCAATTGGAACATCAATAATACCTGTAGAGTATGATAATACAAAAATCAATTTCCTCGATACACCAGGATATTTTGATTTTGTAGGTGAAGTGAAGGGTTCGTTAAGAGTTGCCAATGGTGCTGTTATAGTAGTTGATGCTAGTGCTGGCGTTGAAGTAGGTACAGAAAAAGCTTGGAAATATTTAGAACAAGTAGGGATGCCCCGTTTAATACTTCTCAACAAAATGGATAAAGAAAACGTTAAATTCGACAATGTTCTTGAGCAATTAAGAGAAAAATTTGGTAAAAAAGTAGTTCCATTTGCAGTTCCATTAGGTGAAGCGGATAAATTTAATGGGTATGTAGAAGTAATAAGAAAGCAAGCCTTAATTTTACAAGGCAAAGTATGCGTGCCTACTGATGATGTTCCGGAAGATATACTGGCTAAATGTGAAGAATTAAGAGCTGTATTAATGGAATCTGTTGCTGAAACAGATGAAGAAATGATGAGCAAATTTTTTGATGGAGTAGAATTTACTGATGATGAAGTTCATCATGGTTTAAAAAGAGCAGTTTTAGCTGGGGAAATAGTTCCAGTTATTGTGGGTTCAGCTACTAAAGCTGTTGGAGCTAATTGCCTAATGAATATGATAAATGAATATTTACCAAATGCCCATGATGAATTAGAAGTGATTGGTTTAAATGAAAATGAAGATGAAGAAGTAAGAAAAATAGACCCAACTGATCATATGTCAGCAGTTGTATTTAAAACTATCGTTGACCCTTTTGTTGGTAAAATTACATTGTTCAAAGTTAAATCTGGAACAGTAAAAAAAGATATGGAAATTTACAATGTAAGAAATAGAGAAACAGAAAAAATAGGAAATATATTCTTTATAAGAGGAAAAGATCAAGTAGAAGCAAGTGAAATTGTAGCTGGAGATATTGGTGCAACATCTAAATTACAATATTTCAAAACAGGGGATACTATGTCAGTTAAATCCCATCCAATTATTTACCCAGGAATAGATTTTCCAAAACCATGTTTCTTCATGGCAGTTCATGCAAAAACAAAAGATGCAGATGAAAAAGTAGGTATGGGACTTCACAGATTATCAGAAGAAGATCCAACCTTTATTATAGAAAGAAATGTTGAAACAAAAGAACAAATTATTGGCGGACAAGGAAACATGCAATTAGCTGTAATAGCAAGTAAATTGAAAAATAACTTTAAGGTTGAAATTGAATTAACAAATCCTAAAGTTGCATATAGAGAAACAATAAAAGGTAAATCAGATGTTCAAGGAAAGCATAAAAAACAATCTGGTGGAGCAGGACAATATGGAGATGTTCATGTTCGTTTTGAACCAGCAAAAAAAGAATTTGAATTTGTAGATGAAGTTGTTGGAGGTGCTGTACCAAGAAACTACATTCCAGCAGTAGAAAAGGGACTAAGAGATTGCCTTGACAAAGGAGTATTAGCAGGATGTAAAGTTGTTAATGTAAAAGCTACGTTATATGATGGTTCGTATCATGATGTTGACTCTAATGAAGCATCATTTAAAATGGCAGCAGCACTCGCATTTAAAAAAGGTATAATGGAAGCTAAGCCAGTTTTACTTGAGCCAATTGCAAAAGTTGAAATAAATATCCCTGATGATTACATGGGAGATATAATGGGTGATATGAATAAAAGAAGAGGAAAAATCCTTGGAATGGAACAACAGGATGATGGAACTCAAAAGGTTTTAGCTGAAGCTCCACAAGCTGAAATGTACACATATGCCATAGATTTAAGATCCATGACTCAAGCAAGAGGTAGTTTTACAATGGAATTCTTAAGATATGACGAAATGCCACCAATGATGGCCGAAAAAGTTATAGCTAATCATAAGGCTAAAGTGGAAAATTAAAATTATGTAGCTTTAAAAGAAAGTTAGACTGTCCCAAAATAAAATAATTTAACTTAACTTACACCTCTTGATTATATAATATCGAGAGGTGTTTTTTGGAGGTGACTCACTTGACTTGGATGCCTTTTTTATGTTTGGGTGTAGGGTTGCTGTTTGGCATAAGACGATTATCCGGATATGTATTAAAACTGGTTGATTTGATAATTAATATTGCCTTGGTAGTGTTAATGCTTACGATAGGTGTAAATATTGGAATAAATGATTCGGTAATGCTTAATTTAGGAAATATCGGATTTAATTGTATAGTTATTTCTTTAAGTGCTATAACTTTTAGTGTATTATTCGTTATAGTTGTAGAAAAAGCCTTATTACCACTTGATTCATTGAAAGAAAAACTTTATTCAGAGAATCTCAATATAAGTAGTGAGATAAATCTTGAAAAAGAAAAAAAGGAAAAAACAACACCATTGATTTGGATTATGCCTTTTAGTATTTTGGCAGGAGTTATAGTTGGGTATTTTATCTTATCGGAAAATCAATCTGATTTATTAGAATATTCGTTAGTAGGTTCACTTATTTTTTTATACACTGGTGTGGGTATAAGTCTTGGAACTAACCGTAAAGTATTTGGTTATATAAAGATACTGGGATTTAAAGTGGTATATATTTCAATTGCTATTTTTATTGGCAGTTTAATAGGCGGATTATTATCAGGATTGATATTAGGTATTCCTCTACATATTTCAGTAGTTTCGGCTATTGGAATGAGTTACTACAGCATTACTGGTGCATATATGACACAGGTGTATGGAATAGAAGCAGGCACATATGGTTTTATTGTAAATGTAATGCGAGAATTCTTTACTGTGCTGCTTTTGCCTCTTCTAATTAGAATTAGCAAGGGTAGTCCAATTGCAAGTGGAGCAGCAGGGAATATGGATACTATGTTAGTCCCTGTGACTAAATTTGTTGGGGTTGAGTTAGGTTTAGTTGCGTTAATTACTGGCGTAATACTAACATTTTCGGTTCCATTTATTCTTCCAGTTATTTATGGATTATTATGAGAATTGATACTTTAAAAATATTAATAAAAACAAGTAATAAGGAATTACTCTAAAAGTAGTTACAATACTGAGTGCAACAATTTAAGAGTAAGATTAATGAATTTATGAGAGGTAGAAATGAAAGTTGCAATAATTGGTTACAGCGGTTCAGGCAAATCTACTTTAGCAAGTCAACTAAAAGACTTTTATGACTGTCCAGTTTTATATTTGGATAAAATTCAGTTTAAAGCAAATTGGAAAGAGCGAGATGAAGAAACAGCCAAAATCATGGTGAAAGAATTTTTAGACAATAATGATAACTGGGTAATTGACGGCAACTATACGAAACTTTTAAGAGAGCAAAGATTAAAAGAAGCAGATATTATTATTTTCATGTGCTTTCCAAGGTTGACTTGTTTTTGTCAAGCATATTATCGATACAAGAAACATAAGGGGAAAACCCGTGAAAGTATGGCAGCTGGGTGTGATGAAAAACTTGATTTTGAATTTATAAAATGGATTTTATTAGATGGAAGATCAAAAGAAAAGAAGAAACAATATGCAGAAACGATCCGAGAACATAATCAAAAAATTGTGGTATTAAAAAATAGGAAAGAAACATTTTTATTTTTAAATAAATTAGGGCTATAATCATTTTTATGCAGTCACTTGATTAAGTATTTGTAATTTTCACAATTAAGATAGAATTGGTGATTTCAAAGTGATTTTTTAATTATTTTTAAAGAATCACTAAAAATATTCCGTTTCACGACCGTTCATGGTCATTTCACGCATTTTTTTTAATTTTAAAAATTTATTTTTATTCATTTTGTTTTTAAAAAAAATCAATCCATACACTACTATATATCATTTACAGGGCAAATGTATTGAAATTATTTTTAAATTTTAAAATTACCTTAAAAAGTAATTATAGTTCACTGTTAAA
>DIVM01000127.1 GCA_002435835.1 Firmicutes bacterium UBA6132 | reverse complement strand
CGAAGCATACCCCATCCCTTTAGGTTGGGGTGGCCGCGCGCAGTTTGATTTTTTTGGAAAAAAGAAATACAAGATGACAAAAGAAGGGCAAAAAATGCACATAGGTTTTATCTCTTCACATATAGATAGTGGAAAAGGGGGGATAGCAAGATATTCTTATGAACTTATAAAAAATTTGAATATTATAGATAAGGAAAACGAGTATTATTTAATTCATAATAAAATTAATAATCATGTACAATTTTTTAATAAAAATATATTATTAAAAAGCCCTTTTCCAGACACAATTTGGAGGTTCAGTGTTGCCCCCATCATGCTAAAATACCTTAACCATTTAGATTTGGTTCATGATCCTTATCCAATTGGTCCTCTTTCATTTAATATGCCATTCAAAAAGATAGTGACTGTATGCGATTTGGCGCATATCTTTTTTCCAAAAACAGCAACGATAGAGCTAAAGCTGAGTCATAGGATATTCTTATCAAAAACGTTGAGTAATGCAGATAAAATAATTGCTATATCTCAGAGTACCCGCAATGACCTAAAAAATTACCTGAAAATACCAGAGGAAAAAATTCAAGTAATTTATCTGGGTGTGGACGAATGCTTTAAGCAGTTATCTGATCAGGAAATAGATAATATCAAAATTAAATACAATATTCAATATCCATTTATATTATATGTGGGGGGCTTAGAACCAAGGAAAAATATTCCAACTTTAATTAAATCATTTTATAAAATAAAAAGGAGAGGAATAAGGCATAAGATGGTACTCACAGGAAAAAGAAGTTGGAACTACACTAAAATATTTGATTGCATTCGTCAACTTAATCTACAAAAAGAAATAATTTATCTTGAATATATCCCAGATGAGGATTTGCCGGCATTATATAATGCCGCAGATTTATTTATCTATCCTTCGATATACGAAGGTTTTGGTTTTCCACCCTTGGAAGCAATGGCTTGTGGAACACCCGTTATTACATCAAATACCTCCTCTTTGCCAGAGGTAGTCGGTAATGCTGGGATCATGGCAAATCCTCGGGATGTTAATGATATTGCAAACGCATTGAATGAGGTATTATCCAATGAAGATTTAAAATATGATATGGTGAAAAAAGGTTTAGAACAAGCTAAAAAATTTAAGTGGATAACATGCGCCAAGGAGACTCTTAAGAATTATGAAAAAGTTATTAATTCGTGAAGAACTCTTAAAAAATATCAAACCAAAAGTTGCAATTATTATTATCAATTGGAATGGATGGCAAGATACGATAGAGTGTTTAGAGTCTCTTTTCATGATAAGTTATCCCAATTACGTAATTCTAATAATTGATAATAACTCAAATGATGGTTCAATTGATAAAATAAAGATGTATTGCGCCGGAGAAATAAAAGCACATTCAAAAATCCCTAGATGTAATTCGCATCATGTGCCTATCGATTTAATTGTGTGTCAAGAAGATGAACTAAATGAGTCAAAAATTCAAATTGAAAAATGGAATTTTAAAAACAAATTGATACTTATAAAAAATAAAGAAAACTATGGATTTGTTGTAGGTAATAATATAGGTATTGATTATTCTATAACTAGATTAGGTATAGATTATATCCTCTTGCTAAATAATGACACAATCGTGGATAAGCATTTCCTGAATGCTTTGGTTGATGCAGCAGAAAATAGTGATGATATCGGTGTCGTAGGTCCTTCAATTTATCATTATGATAATGCTAACAAAATTATATTAGCTGGCGGTGAAATAAATTTCAGAACAGGATTATGGAATAATTCTAAAATTAAAGAAATTAGTTCAAGTAAATGCCCTTCAGAAGTAGATTGCATTGAAGGATCATGTTTTTTGATAAAAAGAATAACAATTGAAACGGTAGGGGCTATGGACCCTATATTTGTTGCCTACTGGGACGATGTCGATTGGTGTATTAGAATAAAAAAAGCAGGTTATAAAATAATTTATTCTCCTAACGCAAAGATATGGCATAAGGTTTCAGCTTCGAGTAACAAAACTACTGGATATCGGGAATATTTTACTACAAGAAATAGATTTTTAATCATGAAAAAATATGCAAATAAAAAAGAAATCGCATCCTTCTTAGCATTCTTTTTTCTAATTAATTTTTGGTTAAAAAGCCTTTTAATTTTATTATATTTAAAAGAACCTAAGATCTTAACATGCTACTACAAAGCCGTATGGCAGGGCTTAAGAATTCTGAAAAAGGAGATAAAATGAATGCTCCTTTTGCATAGTCGGCCCAAGGGTCCTAAAAAATCATAATATTTCTATCCTAACATATAATCTGGATAAAAAATGCCATTTTCCATTCATATAGACTAATATTAATTGGTTCATTCAGATCTGAAGAGAATAGAATGCTAACGCAAAGATTCACAGGTAAAGTGATGATCAATGAATAAAAATATACTGATAGTTACATATAATATGATTCCATATTCAGTTTGGGGTTCTTGTCAACGAATGTACTACTTGGCAAATTATCTTCAAACTAATGATTATAATGTTTTTCTCATTCATTATAAGGGGGATTACTACGGAGATTTTGAAAAAAAAATATTATTTCATTCAAACGCGATAGACTGCAAATTTATCAGTTCATTGAAATCAAAAAGATCTAGCATGGAATATAAAGAAGCTCGCTATGCGAAATCCCATCAGAAATTTACTAATTCATTTAAATATTATGTGAAGTTGCCCATCCATTTTATAGAAAAAAAATTTTTTAATGAACTTCCTGGAAATGTGATTTTCGGCAAATTCTTCATAAAAGATGCATTGAAGGATATCATTTATACTATTAATTTTAATAATATCCATAAGGTAATTATTAGCGGTCCTCCCTTTGCATTATTTGGGTTAGTAAAAATGCTTAAAGACAGGTGCTCTGGTATAAAAGTTATTCTTGATTACCGAGACCCTTGGAACCTGTGGGGTGGAGGGTCATTTATATCACTCAGAAAAGAACAAACTTGTCTGGATCTCGCTGATAAGGTTGTATTTGTAAACGATAAATTGATGAAGGATACAATAGACACTTTTCATATTAATAAAGAAAAATGTGAAACTATATTTAATGGATTCTCTGGTCAAAGTTGGGAGGATGTTATAAAAAAAAATAAGAAATTTAATCTAGGAGAAAAACGCGAGTTGGTAATATCTTATGTAGGCTCTCTCTCATTCGAACGCAACGGCTATAGAAATCTCACGAATTTTTTTGATGCAATTAATGAATATAGATATAAAGATGATATAAGATTAAGATTAATAGGGATTAGTAACATCAAAAAACTAAAAGAAATAACTAATAGGTATAATATTCATATAGATATCGTTCCTCAAGTTTGTCCAGAAAAGTCGCTTGAATATATGCTGCAAAGCGATGTTCTGTTTTTAATACACACCGATGAAAACTCATCAAAATATATTTTAACTGGCAAATTATTTGATTACATAAGGAGTGGCAAACCTATATTAGGAGTCGGATACGATGATGCATACTTTATAAAATTTATAAAAAATCATAATCTAGGCATTACTACAACAAATAATGTTTATAGCATTCAATCAGCTCTGGAATTCATCCATAACAGTTGGAAAAACGGATCGATTGAAGAATTGAGGAAACCTTCTGGCAATGAATTCGTATTAAAATTTTCAAGAGAATATCAAAACGATAAATTTTTAAATATTATAAAAAATTTATAATTATTAGGTGATCTTATGATACATACTCACAAACTATTAGTACGTGCTGTGCTTGTATGTTCTATAATGATTATTTTGCTATCATCCTTAATTCTCCTTAAACTAGGACTAATCGATTTAGCAAAAAATGGTTTTATTTATATGGGCATTCCAGTCATTATTTCAGGCATGCTGCTAATTAACAAACCAAAAATGTTCAATAAGACTGCGGACAATATGCGAATGAAATCGTCAAGTATTCTAGCTAATTTTAATTACCTCGCTTTGGCTTACATATTATTATACGTCATTAGCATTTGTCTATTAGTTTCAGATGAGCGTGGCTTCATTTATTTTGTATTAATTGCATTTATAGCACTTCTTATTCTTTGTGAGATTCTGTCGATATCGATAGAGAACTCAAGCTTAATTTATATAATCCTATCACAAATTATATTGGTTTTGCTGAATATATCTTTGGGATATACACTTAAAAAAGAGATGGTTATTTTTACTACAGATATTTTTTTCCACATAAATTACGTGCTAAGAATTATAGAATCGGGTCAATTAGGCGACTTCATGTTTGACTACAAATTTTTCCCTCTTTTTCATGTTTGGAATTCAATCGGAATACTGCTTATTGACATAGACCCCAAAATTGCTTATCATATAATAAATACCTTCATCTTTTCCTTCTCTATTATTTTTATTTATTTAATTGCGAAATGTTTAGTAAAAGACGTGAAAATTAGCCTTTTAGCAGCTCTTCTATATATATTTATTCGACCGATAACGCTTGAGAGCATGGATTTTCTTACAAGGACTGGAGCAAATATTTTTGCTATCATAATATTTTACCTAATAATAAGGCAATCTAATTTCAAAATTTCAGGCATTGCAGTATTTCTAATTCTTCCATTGACCTTACTGCATCAAATTACGTTATTGCATTTTACATTTATTATATTAATTTTTTATATCTCTGCTATCATTATACATGATAAGATCGAAACTGGTATTCTCTATCCTTTGTTATTTATTTGTTCATATACATCATATTGGCTCTTCATATGTGGTCCAGCTTTTTCAAAATGGATATCTAAAATTTCTGAAATAAGTGAACCTGTTTTCGTTGATAAAGAGATTGTGGCTCGTTCTGCATTAGCCATCTTTTTAGATAATATAGATTATTCTTTAATAATTTTTCTCACATTTATTGGAGCAATCATGCTTTTATATAAATTTGAAGACGACTACGATATAAAACATAGGATAGCTTTAGGTACTTTAGTCTTGTTGCCTTTGTATATACCAAATACTGCTAATCTTATGAGAGCTTTGCTTGGTTATAGATTTCCACTTGAAGTAGCCCATTTTGTTGCTATCGTTGCAGCGGTTGGTTTTTCGCGCATCTTTGCAAATTTTAAAAATAAATTTTTAAATTTAATATTGTTAATTAGCATTATATATTTTCTCCTATCGTCTTGTTTAATAGGAGTATCAACAGATTTTAATGGTATGTCATATATATTTGGGAATGAATCCAGCAATTTTTTAACTGCTAGTGAATTAAATTCATTCGATTTTTGCCATGATTTTACTCACAACAGTACTACCATATACACAGATTATGCCTCTCGCAGATATTTAGATACATTAAGGTCCTCCAGCAAGAATTCTCATGACATTATAGGTACCAATTATGCCAATGCAAAACCAAATTCTTTCTTTCTTTTCCGCCAAGATGAATATGCAACAAGAGGCATATTGTATTTCAAGCTAGATTCCTTAAAAAGGAGTGGTTTCTATGAAGAGATTAGGAAAGCGGTACGGATCGAAAATTTACCGTATGTTGATCATAGTTGGCTAAATGGTTCTAAAATCTATGGCAATAAAAATGTATGTATATATTGGAAACCAGCGTAGCAGGTCGAGCATCTTGGTTGGCAGATCATTTCCCGCACAATCATTACAAACTTATATTATATCTCTTTTAAATTAGTTCGTCTAATAATATTTATATGAATATGATAATATATTTAATCCAAGGTGTTAGCATCGAAAAAGGGTATCAAAAATGAGAAAGATATAGTCGAACAAGAACTAATCAGGATGTTAGCTTATTTCGCAATTGGCCATCGATTGTTTGAGTTGTGAAATTATATGAA
>DIVM01000246.1 GCA_002435835.1 Firmicutes bacterium UBA6132 | reverse complement strand
TTCTTTCCTCTATCTATAATTCCAAGTATTTTTAAATCAGTTTGGTTATCTTGGTATGTTATATCAAGATAATTTTTAACTTCATCTAATAAAGCCATTATTCACCTACTTTTTTAGTAGAATTTCAATCATATCCACTTTAGTCATTTCCATACTAAGCTCAATACCATTTTCTTTAGCAAATTCAATTAATTCTGCCTTTGTCATTTTCTCAAAATTAATTTTCTTGACTTCTTCTTTTTGTGGTCCCAATTCCTCATGTGGCTCAACTGAATTTACGTCTGCAGTTGGTACTTGGTTTTCAGATAGCTCCTTTGGTGGTTCTTCCGGAGGTTCTTCTTTTATTTCCTCCACAAAAATACCACGAGGTCCAGCTGTTAATTCGCTGAACCTCTCTTTTGATATTCCAATTTCCGTTCCTTTGGGTATAGATTTCATAGAGTACTTGTCTACATAAGACCTAATTGCTCTAACTTTCATCTATTACACCACTTCTTGAGTTTGTACGATGCCACTAACTGTAACTTCTTGGATTGTTGGAATTAAACCACTAATATCTGCATAAACAAATGCATTATTATCAAGTGGCTCACCATGTCCGTAAAGTTTTACGAGATAAACTCTTTCGTCTTCGAGGAATTTATATTCATCTGAGTACTCAATTTTTCCACTCTTAGCAGTTCCAGCACCCATAAAATAACGCTTTGGAAGTCCAAATATAGCCTTACCAACTGGCAATTGTGTTGATTGAATTACCTTTGTTGGAAATGGGAATACATTGTTTACATAAGTTCCATTTGCATTTCTAATTGTTGTAGCCGGCATTACTTTAGTTAAATAATCAACAGGTCCAACAATCATAACTACTTCATCAATTATTCTTTGTTGTCCCTTTGCATCAACAGCCATTCCGCCAATTAAGGCACCATATGTAATTGGATCTAAACTAACTACTGGAACTGTAGCTTTTAAAGGATAAACTCCATCAGTAACAACAACTCCTGTACCTACTTGTCTATTCATACCTATAGGCATATCTTTACCTGTACCATTAACAATAGCTTCCTCTAATCCAAAAGCTAAAGCTTCACCTAAAATACTTCTAACATATCTGTCCATCCAAACAGGGCCTAAATCTAACATAGATTTTGCAACTGGCAAGAATGCTGACAATTTATGTAAGCTCATATTAATTTTCTTAAATCCACTTGTAAGTTCTTTTACTATAGTTGATGTTAAAGTTCCCCAAGTTGCAAGTTGCTCTCCATTTGTGTTTACAATAAATTCAATCATCCCACTTGTATTTTGGAAATTAATCAAATCTAATAATGGATGAGATGTTGTTAAGTCATCAAACACTGCATCAATTGTTGTAATTGGTAATACTACATCTATTTCTGTAAGAGCTTGTCGCGGATTAGAAGATCCCATTGCATCAATAACTTTTTGGAAATAGTTGTTTTCTTCAGATGTTAATTGTCTAACGCCTCTACCAACTAATACATTCGTATCAGCTGCTTGAACTATACCTTTGAATTCATTTATTACTGCTTCTTGATTAATTTCTGATAGCTCATTCCATGCTTGAGCCATTGCTTCCATGTTGTCGTCTTTTTGTGCCTGCGCAATTTTATTTAAGGCATCTGTTTTTCTTTGTTGCAGCATATCTTTGTTCTGCATTCCAAATAATTGTAATTTTAGTTTTTTCATGTTATTTCTCCTCTTCTTTTTTTAATTGATTTATAAATCTATTAGACATTCTTTCTTTGGGTGGTTCTGGATCATTTGGTGGAACTCTCGGTTCAGGTGTTTTTTGTATTGGAGCTAATTCTTTAAACTGCGCTGATAAAGCTTTGTTATAACTCAATTGTTGCTCTAATGTTTTATTCATTTGTTGCAACATTTGATTAGCTGCAGTTAAATCAACTTCTTGTCCTAAAACTTCATCACAAAAACCATATTCAAAACATTGCTGAGCTGTTAACCATGTTTCAGCTTCTAACAATTCAATCAATTTTTCTTCTGAAATTTTTCCATTAGACTTTTCTAAATAAGCTTGTCTGTTACCTTGCATAATTACATCTAAGTCATCTGCAGCTTTTCTTAACTGCTTAGAATTTCCCCATGCACTATTTAATGCATTATGAATAAACATCATAGCGTTGCGAGGCATTATGACATTACCAGCCATAGCTATTACAGATGCTACGCTACATGCAAATCCATCTATGCGTATTGTTTTTTGAGCTGGATGTCTTTTAAGTTGATTATAAATTGCAGTACCCTCAAATACGCTGCCACCATAACTATTTATATAAATATTGATTTGTGTTGCATTTGGGTATTTTGCTAACTCTTCTCTGAAAAAATTAGCAGATGTTTCACTTTTAACTTCTCTGTTATTCCACCAATCATAGTAGTCACCCTCAACATCACCATAAATGTATAATTCTAAAGTGTTAGGTTCTATTGCTTGTTTTAATTCCCAAATTCTTTTTGGCTTTTCTCCAAATAATTGTAATTTTAATTTCATTCCTTTTGCCATTTATTCACCTCCCTCATATTATTTAGATTAGACTGGATCCCCTTGTTAGAATTTTTATCCATTGCCATCTCTTTCATTAATTGCTTTTAGCAAATCTTCAACACTTGAATAATTTTTAGTTATCCAATGTTGGTCAGCCCATGGCTCATTTATTTCTTTGTCACCAACAAGCTTTCTTATGTCATTGATGCAGAATGCACCACTACCAATAAGTTTATCTATCGAAGTAGAAACACTTAATAAATCAATATGTTTTATAGCTTTTGTATCGATTTCTAAATACGTACCTTGAACAAATCCGTTATAACCTGAACGCTTGCGGTTAATTTCTTCCTGCAGCATGTCTGTTAAAGGGTCCACGCAAAATGTTAAATAGTTATTTACAACTGTGTCACCTAAATTAGCAACATCGCCTTTTAATAAAGCCGGAGGTATACCAAAAGCCCTTGCAGTAAAATCATAAATATCATCAACCATGGCTTTAATATCTCTTGTTCCTTCATTGCTATAAGTTTTCGAGCCTATGTCAGTATATTTATAACCTTCAAAGAGTGGTAGCACTGCATTGTCAGCTTCAAAGAATTTCTTAAAATTTTCATTCATCATTTTTTCATATGTTTCTTTGAACTTTGGAGCATTTTGTGCCAAAGTAGAAATATCCACTATTCCCTTACTACCTCTTGATTTGCCATAACTCTTTTGTCCATAAGTAATAAGCTTGCCATATGATTCGTACATACCATTTACAAGTTTTCTAATGTCTTTGTTATTGAGTTTGAAGCATAATACATCACTCATGCTAAACGACTTATTAAACTCGTATTGATTTACTGTAACACCTGAAAAAGTGTAATCAAAAAGCGCATACTCTTTTTTTCTAAAAGTATCCGCTACAAGGAGTTGATCATTGGATTCAATTATCAAGCATTCATTTTCTTCATATAGCTTAGAAATCCACTTATGAATGAATTCACTTGAATTTTGATTCTTATTAGGTTCTACATTGAATAAATAATACTCTTGTTTTTTTACCTCCTCATGTTTAAAGAATGTTTTGAACTCACATTTACTAACTGAATTTGCTATAAGATTAACCGCTGTTTGAAATGCTAAATTTCTTATGACTAATTCTGCTTGAATATTATAAAATTCCTCAACTTCAACTTTTGTCGGTTCAGGAGTTCCGCTAATTCTATTTACTAACCATGTTATTAAACTCACATTTTCTCACCTCCTTCTAATAAACGCCTACATCTACATCAGGAACATCTAATGCTATTCCATCTCCTAATACATCTTCAATACACATCGAATGAACCAAAGCCATAAATGGATCTGTTTTTCTGCTCTTAGCTTCAATCTTTCCATAATAGAAATTGCCTGTATCTGTTCCTTGCTTTTTACCACTTGGAATTAATTTAGTGTTATTTGCTGCCCATCTTAATAGAGGATTGTCTCCCCATCTAAAATATTGATTAGCAAAACATGAATCTATTATTGGTACCACTTTCATTATGTCAGATGGCCTTACTAAATAAACATTCTTATAGTCCTTTGCATCAAATCCAACTTTTTTAAGTGAATTTGCAAGCAAAGCATATCTGTAGTTATCAAGCGATAATTTTGGAATATTATATTTAATCGCTTTATCTGCAATATATTCCGCAATCAAATCCGGACTAATTTCTACATCATCAACTAATGTCAATAATCCCTCTTCGGCCCATTGTTGCCATGGAATTTTTAGTCTTAATAGATCTGAGGATTTAAGGCATAACCATGATTGAGAAATGTCATATCGAAATTCTCCATCCCTAAAATGTATATTAACTGATGCAAAGTCAGTAACTTTTGTATAGTCAATTCCTACGATTGCAGTTCTGCCTGTCACATCCGGAATGTTTTTATTAGTGGCTAATATGTTATCCCACTCTGTAACCTGCAGGTCTTTGTTTCCTCTCGGCCAGTTTAATCTCTTTGTATAAAATTCTTGTTCAGTTGATGGCTGATATTTCATTTGTATGAATTCTTTGTCCATCTCTTTTTTAAGTTCAGGGAAGAACCTTAATGACGGATTTGCTTTATTCCACATAACAGGATCAAGTGCTTCATCTTCTGAATCTATTTTATAAATTAATGGCAACATACCTAAATCTTTTATAGTTCCATTTAAAACATCTTTTGCTATTGCAAGCTTATCATCAAGAACACCTTCCCTTACATGCCCATTCGTTGTAATATAAAAGGCCCTGGAATGTTTCTTTTTTCCAAAGCCTGAAGTGAATACATTTATCATTGAATAATTTTCATATTCGTGAATTTCATCAAATATTAAACATGCGGTTCTTTTACCATCTTTTGTTCTTGCATTAGAGGTATTAAACTTTATATAAGATTTAGTTTTTAAATTCTTAATAAGCTCTTTTGACTTATAAAAGAATTTCTTTGATTTAGACCATGTTCTCTCTAACATTTCATACACATCATTGAAAGATGTTTCAGCTTGGTCTTGACTGTTAGCAACTATATCAACGTTGTATGCTTTAATACCATGATAATGAGTTGTTAGATACCATGATATAGGACTTATGAAGCCATTCTTTCCATTACCTCTTCCCATCATTATAAATATTTCATCAAATACTACTGTATCTGTTGATTTATAATAGCAATGAATTAATGCAGTTACAAATAATTCCCAATCAAGCAGTTTTATTTCGAAGTATCTCTCCATGAGTTCAACTGCTTTGTCAATCTTTTCAACATCTATAAAAATATCAGGACAGTTTAACTTATACTCAACGAGGTCCGTCATTTGATGTATCTCAATTGAGTTTGGATGAACTTCATTTCTTATATTGTCTATATAATTATCTATGTATGGATGATAATTACATTTCCTCATCGTCAATTACATCACCATCCTGTTGCGATGGCTTGATACCTATTTCAGATAATAGCTTTAACATCTGAGCATTAATTTTCATAAGCTGGTCAACACTATCATTTTTTTTAATTCCACTTTGACCGCCACCATTATCATACTTAGTATTTACGCCACGCGTTTTAATATCATTTATCAATAAACATTTAGTAATCCACATGTCCATGTAATCTTCAATTAAATCAATATAATATTTTCCTGTAGTTCCATTGCGCTCGTTCTGGTCCAAAAGGTCAATCTTAATTTCTTTGTATAATTTAGATCTATAATATTTTTTAAATTCATCGTTCGTTTTTTTTTCATCACTCATATTTTGAACCACCCCTTCACGCGAAGTTTTGAAAATTTATCTCTTGTCTTAACCCCAGTCGAGTTACAACATTTTCTATTAAAATGCGTTTTATTTTGACCGGGGGCCTACCATCTTTCAATTGTTAATGGTTTTTTCTTCTCTTTAACTCTATATCCATGTATCTCTTCATGACAGTTATGGCACAAAGGAATTAAGTTTTTATATTCAATACCATGAAAAATATATGTCTTACTAAGTGCTACTCTCGGATGTTTCCTAACATACTGAATGTGATGAACTGTATTTGCTTCAGTATAGAAACCATGTTCCTTGCACCTCTGGCATTCACCTTTATGATCTGAAAGAACTTCTTTACGTAGCTTACGCCAATATTTAGAATTATAAAACTCTTCTAATCTATCCTCAACAATAAGCTTACTGATCCATGCTCCAACTTCATCCTGATTAAATACATTCAAGTTATCACATCTTTCTTATTAACTCTGTCCCCACCCTGACTTGACTTATAGAGTAATATCCCTATGCATAGTTTCATCAAAAAAAGAACCCTGTTAGAAAGGTTCTTTAAAAATTAAATTACTTTTTGATTTTATTAACTATAAACAATAATATGCAAGCTCCAATTATAGCAACTATAACACTCCACATATTAAATCCTGTAACCCCAGAAGCCCCTATTAAATTGAATAAAAATCCTCCAATAAAAGCTCCTACAATACCGACTATAATATTTGCGAAGGCACCCATCTCTGAGTCTTTACCCATTATCTTACTTGCTATCCATCCTGATATTGCTCCTAAAATCAACCATGCAATATATCCCATGATTTCACCTCCTAATTATATTTAAAAGCATGCCCAATATATACCATAATATTAAAAAAGAACCCTGTTAAGAGTTCTTCAGTCTATTCACAATACTTTTTATACTTAAGACATTTTCGTTTATGTCATTTATTTTTGTTTTCAATTCAGGAATATTTGAGTAATCAATATTAATGTCCATACTCTTAGTATTCTTTATTATAGCATTTAATCTTGCTAAAACCTCTTCTAACAAATCTACATTATCCACAGTACAGCTCCTAATGTTTTTCTTGTATTATACCCCGGAAAACATTTACTTGCAATAACTAAATTTATTTTAACTTACCATTATCACGTTTATATTTATCATGTTAAAATCAACTGCTAAAAACTGTTTAATATTTGCTCTTGAAAACACGAATCATGTTTGATTCATCTTAAATTTGCATTCGTATTTATTGTTTTGAATGTGCCATTTTCTTAGGGAATCAGACATTCAATTATTTTCTCTTTCTTCTATTAATATATATTTATTATTTTAAACACTCGAATTTCTACCAACCAAAATATAGAACATTCAGAATAAAAACAAAAAATTATAGGATCAGAGCATTAAGACTTTTACTATAAGTTTCGAAGTCTTTTCTGTCCAATCCTAAATATGCTTTTGTTTCTTCGATGCTGCTATGTCCTAACATCTCTTTAACAACGGTTATGTTATATCCGCATTCAACAAATATGCAGTAAGCGTAAGTCTTTCGCATGCTATGAGCTGTTATGTTGTCAAGTCCAAATGCATCACCAGCTTCTTTTAAAATTTGAGATACTCTTTTAACACTTATGTGATCATAACTCTGCTTTCTGGAAGGAAACATGTAATCATAATCCTTCATGTCCTTAATATATCTTTTCAATACTTTTTCAAGTTTTGAAATTATAATAACTTCACGAGGTTTCATGTTACTCTTTTTAATATTTTTGCTATTTAATTTCTTTCCTTCCATAATTCTGAAATAACCAGCTCGCAAAGCTTCTTTAATATCCCTTACCTGCAGTGCAACAAGATCTCCTGCTCTGTACCCAGTTGAAATACCAAGTACAAAAAGAACATAATCTCGCTCGCTTTTTTCTCTCAAATAATCCTGAATATCTAAAGCTTTACTTTGCTGTTTAATTAGATTAGCTGGTCTTTTTACCATACCCTCACCTACTTATTGCCTGCTCTAAAACGCAAAGCTTGCAAGCATTATTTTTAATAATAGTTTTTTTAGAGTAAACTCAACGGTTGTATTTTATTATTTTCTCGAAATAAAAAAAGAACCCCTATTAAGAGTTCTTGTTATATCCGTTGTACTCTATTTTACAGGCTTATTTTTATTGATATTAGCAGTATACCTTCTGTTACTTATTACAAAATCAATTGTAATTATAAGCAAATAGAACGTATTAATAATCATATTGATAAAAAAATATACTCCAATAAAACAAATTGTTAATTTTATTGTGTCACTCTTAAAAGGTTTCGCTACTGATATTGCCATTGATATTAACAATACTAAAATATTATATTTTAAAGACCTTTTTAACATGTCATCAATTGACGCATCTAATTTAGAAAAAAACTTGTCTTTTCTCTCCCACAACTTTGTACCTTCAAGATATGAGTAAAGCGACAAAATTAAGCCTATAATTCCAAACATTATTGAAGAAAATGTTATAACATTAGTCATTGCGTTTTGAATATTAATAAAAAAACCCTTTAAATATAAAACAGTGAAAATACCACCACTAATAAGGCTTATTAACTTTGAATGTCTGCATAAAAAATCTTCTAAATACTCATTCACCCCAACTATATTATTTATTTGATTTTTTATTTTCAAAAAACACCCCTCCTTATTTTGTAGGCGATAACAGAATTTCTATAGTCTTCCTTTTTTTATCATATTCAACTAACATTTCATCCCTTAAAGATTTTTGATCTATGGATTTTCGTTCTTCCATTTTAAATTTAATACTACTTTTCATTCTTGGATTAATTAAATCAACTATTTCAACATTAGTGTTATCATCTTCTTTCTTTTTTATTTCAAATTTATCTATAATTTCTTCGACAGATTTGCAGTTTTCGATTTTTTTATTATAATTATCAATTAATCCAATAATACTTTCTTGATTTAGGCTATCTGTCCTTTTAATTGTATTTACTGAAATATTTATATCTATTTCTATGCCGTATTGATTCCCGAAATGCCTTCTTATTTTACCCATAAAATCTTTTTCATCTAATAATGCATCTATCATATAATCCGCTCCTCTTAACCTTACGTCTTTAAAATACTTTGCTTTTTTCAAAGATTTTAATTCAGCTTGATCAACAATAACTCTTAATTCACAAATAAGTTCTTTAATGCACTCAGTATCTTTTATTTTTATTAAATAATTTCTTCGAAGCGCTGTCAAATACTTTTCAACCTGCTTTACACTTGCTCCGTAGTTATTTGATTGTAGCATTATCGTATAATTATCTTTATCATACAATATGCTAACAAATTCTCCAATATACTCTTCATCTGTTAAATATATATCTACTTTTGCCTGTCCTTCTTTTTTCTTTGCAGGTATATTAGTATCCCTAAATTTTGTTATTTGAAAACTATAAATTCCCGATTTTTTTATATATGATAAAGACCCTGGTTCTATCTCAAATTTTGTATCATCTACTAAAAAGCATGTTTTTGTTTTAGGTCTTTTAATATAATAATCAAGCATATCTGACATATCCCATTTATTAGCTTGATAATTTTCAAATACTTCTTGCTGTATGATTATGCCTTCCTCTAATGCTAATATGTCATCTTTTTCATGCCCTTTTTTACCTTTAAGGCTATTAATTTTTTGAAGTACATTTTCATTTGTAGCAAACAAAACATCATCTACTGTAAGCATAACTTCAAAATAATTAAATCTAATGTTTTTATCAATCGACATTTATGAACCCCCAATTATGCAAATTATATTTTACCAACATTATACATCGGAAAATAATTCCATGCAACAATATTCTACATAAAAAGACACCGCCATAACAGCAGTGCCTTAACTTTGGGGGATTAATTTCTTATGACTTCTTGTGCCATCTTCGGATGCTAACATCATAACACAAGAAAATTCCCTTTTTGTCCCATCTTTTAATTTCGCTAATATTATTTACATTCTTTTATCAAACTACTTTTTATTAAATAATCAATTTTGTTGATACATACACGCTTTTTAAATTTGTTTCTACTAATACATTCAAATATAAAAACATATCTATGCTGATTTATAATCTTTCCTTCCAAAATTTCCTTTGCAGGTTCTATTTGATCACTCAGCCTTCCTTCACCCTTGTTAATAATTGTAACCTTATAATTTTTATTTTCATTTAACCTAAAATTCTCAATATATGCTGCAGTTAAAATATTTACACCTAAATTATTACCCTTTTGTTCATAACCAACAATATTAGTACTCATACATCAAACACCTCTAATAGTTTGTCAATAGCTTTATCATGCAACCTGTAATAATGACTTTTTTCATAGTTGATACTTGTCCATATCATCCAAGGCTTATATTTCTTAAAATATTTTAATTCAATAATTCTTTTTTCTATTGGATCAAGAACGCTTAATATCACATCAATATAATTTCTTTTCCTAAAAGCTTTTTCAAGCTTAGTTTCAAGTCTTGCTACTTCCTGGCCATATGTTACTAATATTTTTTCAACACTGTTATAAACAGTATCAGAAGTTTCATTTCCTCTTGGCATTCCAGTTAATGCTGAAACACTCAAACATCTTTGAGTATCAATAACCCCTCCAAGATTAATTATTTCTTCATTGATGCTTTCAATTTCAAATTCTATATATGTATAGCTAAATAATAATTGTTTTAATTTCTCTACCCTATCATCTTCTCTTAACATCAATCCACCACTTCCTATAAATATTCTGCATATCCTGTCAGTATTTCAACCTTATGGTTTGTTAAATAATACTTATGTTTTGTTCTAATGATTTTATATCCACACAACTTTAAACTGTCTGCTTCTGTTCTACTCACTACCTGCATTCTACCTCCTAAAAAGGAATCTCTTCATCATCAACTGGTGTGAAAATATCTTCTTCATCAGGGTTAAATGCATTGTCACTTTTCTTACTGTCTAAAAACTCAACTCTGTCTGCCGTAACCCCTGTTTTGTATTGCTTTTCGCCATTTTTATCCACATAATTATTTGATATAATTCTTCCTTGAATACTGCATTTGCTGCCCTTATGCAAATAGTTAACACAATTTTCAGCAGCTTTACCAAATACAGTAATATAAATAAAATCTGCTGTTGGTTTATTTTGATTTATAGCCTCTTGTTTCTTCTCTCCAAATAAATCTTTATCAACTGCTAATGTAAAATTCGCAACTGCCATACCTGAAGCAGGTACAAATCTTAAATCTGGGTCCCTTGTTAATCTGCCAATTAAATTTACACTATTCATAACTTCCACCTCATCCAATAATAAATTTTAATCCTGTAACTTCTTCAAGAAATTTAAAACCATTTTTAGTTACAGAATATATTTGCGGATCTTCTCCTCTTTCTTTTCTACCTAATTTAAAATCTCTTTTACTTGCTAATCCTTGAATAACGAGGTTGTCCCAACTTGAATCATGATTAGAAGTTGAAAAATAATTTCGCCATGCTAAATATTTATTGTTTTTAACTTTCTTTTCACTAAATCCTATACAATGCTTCATTTCGCTAATCTGTCTATCACTTACGTCAAAATCTTGATTGATCATATTTTTTCACCTTCCCGCATTTTGGTGCTAAACATCCGTCATACATTCTTCCATCCAAGTATTTACGTTGCTTTTGATTTACTTCTTCACGCTGCTGTTTCTGCAATGCATATTTTTCACAGCTATCATGACAATATAATTTTCTATCATTACAGTTCCGGCATGGATCCATTAACATCAAATCATCCCTCCTAAGACCATCTTTTTCTTACCATTTCTTCAAGTTTGCTCTCTCCCAAGCCAGCAATCTTTTGGTCAAAATTATGAAATTTATTAGCAGGCTTTTGTTGTTTTGATGACTGAGGTTTTACCGGCTTTTGATTTAAATAACTTTCAAATTTATTGCCAAATAGTGTTTCAGGCCTTAAATATTTAGCCATTTCAAAATTTTCAAGCCATTCTGCAGCTTTGATATTAATAACCTTTTTAAAATCGTCTAATGAATAACCCTCATTAATCCTTGCAGTAATGCAGTTTTTTGTTTTTGTAGAAGACAATTTGTAATTCGTGTTGCATTTTTCGTTTAAGTAATCAATAATTTGATTATTTAATTCTGTATTCTCTATTTTTGAACACTTCTTAGACTTATCAACAGATTTGTCAACAGGTTTATCCACAGTTTCATCACTTTTACTCGACAATATATTATTAATAATATTTATATTATTAATATCTTTATCTATATCTAATTCTGTTTCGTCATTCGACGTCTTGCTAACGTCGTGCGTGACGTCACACTTTACGTCATTTAATAAAATCTGTTTCTTTTTTTCTCTGTATTTTTGATTTCTTAGTTTTGTTTGCTCTCGAATTTTATCCATGCCCTCAATGTTTTGGTGTTTCTCCCAATTAGAAATATAAAATCCTTGCTCTGTTCTTTCAATCATACCTAACCTTTCAAAAGTCTGTAAAGCAAGCTTCACTGTGTTAACCGGTCTTTTGAATTTATGTGCCAACATGTTCTCGTCATATTGGATAGTATCAGTTAAACATATGTAACCATTGGCATTGCATTTTCCAGCCAATGTAAGAAGCTTAATCCAAATTATCAATATTGCATCAGCTTCAGGTAAACTCTCTATAAAATCAATCTTTTCATCTTCAAACATCGTAGTTGTAATTTTAATCCATTTAATTTCTGCCAAGATATCACCCCGAATAAATATTAATTTTATGTATTCTTTTTTGTACAACAATCAAAGGTAGGTAATTTCATACATTTTTAAAATTTTCTTTGTATAAAATCACTACCTATATAATTAAAAACTATTAAAATAAACTATGTAATTTAGGTCTTCCTATAAACTTTCATATTAGTTATTTTCCTCATAAGATGATGTTAAAGAAATGTCCCTATCCTCAGTATCGATAATCACCTTGTCCAATTTCCAATCTCCTTTACCTATCCATACCTGATAGTTGTTATCAATCCCAATTAATATGCTTTTTAATTCTCCAACGTTCATATAAATTTCCCTCCAATAATTGTTTTATATAAAATTAAATTCTTGTTAATCTTTCAAATTTGTGTTAAAATAATTTTGGTTAGTGAGTCGCAGAAATGCGGCTTTCTTTTTTTACTTTGAATCTTGCATCACTCCATAAAATAATAGATGTAAGTTTGTTATTAACAATTCTCATTTCATCAATATGCTCTTCCAATAAATCCTCTTCCAAACAATCAATCAATCCATCAGACATGATTTCTTTAAGACCATCAACAATAGGTGATAACTTGTCCTTTGCCAAAATACCTTGAAACACCATGTCAACCTCAGTCTTTGGGACCACAACATCAGGCAGATACTTTCCAAGCACACTATTATTTTTAAGATGCCACCAGGCAAGTAATGGAGACCTGTATAATTCAGACATCTTGTCCACAATATCATCAGGAACCCTCGCCTTTCCATTTTCATAATCACTTAATGATCTGCAACTAACATTCAAATATTCTGCAGCATCCTCCTGTTTAATACCTGCAGTTTCTCTGCATGTTTTATAATAACTAATGCAATCTTTGCTCATTCAAAAACAGCTCCTCTCATGCTAAAATATATTTATAAACATAAACATCACTTCTAAAAATCAAATCACCTTTTTCTGCTTTTTCTTATTAGTAACAAAACTCTTCTCTGTTATTTCTACTATAGGCACGGGCTCTGTTCTCACTGGTGTTTTACACTTGAAACAATTACACTCTAAAATGTGATCTAAAGCCCATGCACTATATCCACAATTAGGACAAGTATATTCTCTCAAGTTCATTCACCTACTCTATGTTTGTATGTTCTTTTACTTTCCAACTTTTCAATCATTTTGTATTTTTCCTTTACTAATAAACGACCTATCTTTCTCTTTAGTCTTTTAATATTCAAATTGTTTTCTTCTAACAACTCATTCCAACAACTCACAAATATAAATCCTGCAACAGTTATTAAAAATGCTTGAATGACAATAGTAAGAAATTCAGAATGCTTTATCATTAGTTCCATATGTATTACCCCCAGGTACCATCGGAGTAATAATGCAACCATTCTTTATTTTTAAATGTTACTCTAACTCCATAATCAGCATTTTCCACTTTTGTTGGCGTGAATCTTTTCTTAGCCTCAGTTCCACAACAAGCGTTTTGTTTAGCAAATACACTTTTAAATAATTCTTTTCGTTTTGGAGTTAAACTTTCATAACCTTTAACTTTTTCTAAGTCAATCATTTACGGCCTCCTCCTTAATCTTTGGTTTATACTTACCTGCAGCTATAGCATTTGCTGCAATAACTTCCATACGTTTAATTGCTTTTGCTTTATCCTCTTGGGTCTTATCTCTGCAATCATCATCGCAGATGATCACATGAGTGTTACCCATTTTAAAATCTTCAACTATATTTCCTATAGGTATTTGACATTCCATTTACATACCTCCAATCTTCAAAATATAATATGTTCAATGACTTGTACTTGTTTATAATTTTTACATTATGCTAATTTCCGATTTATTTTTACATAATTTGGTTTTTATGCTATAATCACCCTGTGGGGAGGTGATATAATGGATATTAAAAAACTTATTGAAATACTATTGGAATTACGTGCTGCAAGTTTACAAATAGGTAAAAATCCATCTGAAAATGAAATTAAATCTTTGATGCAAAAATACGACATGCTTTTCCTTGGCGAAAATATTAACCGAATATATTCAATTGAACTATGTCATTCATTAAAAAATTATTTTCACATTGAAACTGACATTAATGAATTAAATGATTTAATACCAGTTGCTTGTAAAAGCCTGAATATGAAATATGAAACTCTTGTTGCAATTGATGATTTAGGTAAAAATCCTAAACTTAAATGCTATGAAATCATTCTATGGTAGTAAACCTTTTATCTAACAATTCATTTTCAATTGGTTTAAGATCAAGTTTGTTTCGTATTTGATTAATAGAGGTTTCACCATGCGATAACATTTTTGATTCATTATCAAGATTAATAGTTATTACTTTTGGCTCTAAGATACTGCGAATATCTTGGAGCTCCTTCTTAATTTCTATCAACTCTTGTAATATTTGACATTCTGTATGTAACATTTACTCACCCCTTTCCTTTCAAATTTTCTGTTGCTGGTAAAGATTTTGTTGTTAGAATATTGTAACTACATTTTGTAGTTAAAAGCTTCAAAAAAAATTTCTTCTTTTTTCCTTTTTAAAACGTCTTCTATTTTCTGCATCTGATATGGTTTAGGTAATGTTCTCCCAACTTCCCAAGAACTTAGTGTTTGCTGTGTTATACCCAAAATGACAGCTAATTCTTTTTGACTATATCCATTTTGCTGTCTGCTTTCAGATAGATTATTTCTCATTTCTAACCTCCATTTTTACTTGCTTTTGTAGTTAAATTATAATACTACATTTTGTAGTTGTCAAGTGTATTCTTATATTTTTTGTAGTAACATTTACTTTTACAACACAATGTTGTATAATATTATTATAGGAGTGAAAAAAATGCTATATAATAGAATTAAATTGGAACGAGAAAAATTAGGTATAACACAATCCGAATTAAGTAAAAAGCTAAACGTTTCTCAACAAACTATAGGAAGTTGGGAGGTAGGAAGAACAGAGCCAAGCACTGATAATTTACAAAGATTATCAGAGTTATTTAATACGTCAATTGATTATCTGTTAGGAAGAACCAATATACGGACTCCTGAATCTTTAACAATTGATGAAGAATTCCAACAACTATTAAGCGACCCGGACACTCTGGTAGCATTTAAAGATTTTCATAATCTATCAGATACGGACAAACAAGAAATAATAAACTTCATAAAATTTAAAAAACAGCAAAAAAAAACCGAATAAAATTAAATTAAAAGTGATTTAATAAAATAGTGATACATACGTTATCTTTTAGAGAAATTAATTTTTCATCAGTGAAATATGCTTGGAATTTTACAGTTTTAAGCTTATAAAATTATATTAAAAAGAAAAACATCAATATATAATAATAACGAAAAATTGCAAATAAATGGGATTATATTGACATCTTGGGGGAGAAGACAATTTAATAATAATTTTACTATGGATAATAATCCCATATCTTTTTTTGATGTGGGATTTTTTTATATAAATATTAATAACGTGTTTTTAAGTTGGTTTAAGAAAGAAATAAGATTAAAGAAAGGTGATAAATAATGAATTGTAGACATTGTGGTTTACCACTAAATGAATCCATTAGGCGTAATCATTATAAATCATGTCCGAACTGTTCTCAAAACAATGAATATCAGGAACATATTTTTTATCCTGATGACAACTTTGGCTTTACGGATAAGAGGGTTACTGAAAATAACCCAGATGGAATACAAAGTTGGTGTGAACCTTGCAGAGGTTCAACATGCAATCCTCTAGGTATTCGTTGCAGCGAAATGAACTAAAAAAGAGACCTACGGGTCTCCTTTACCTAACAAGTTCCAAAATCCAATTTATCCACCCTTTGATCGTTGATGAACGCCTTTCAAATGTATCTAATGATTTTATATTATATAAATTTGATTCTTCCATTAATTCTACAATTTCATTTTGTTTTGGCATATCCAATTTTTCCATATATTTTTTAAATGTTAAATAAAATGCTTTCTTCTTTAAAATCATTTCAGCATAAAGTAAATTTCTTTTTTTAATGCTATAATTGAATAAGCTCTTTCCTCTATCAGATAATTTATATGATACCTTATGTTCTATAATACTTTTATTAACTAATCCTAAATATCTACAAGCATCAATATAATAATTTGTCTGTCTGACATCAAAATCGTAATTTGTTGTTATTTCATCCCTTGTTAAAACATCTTTTTCATATAGCAACTCACAAATATTTATTACTCTATTGAAGTTATTCGCCTGCGGAAATGGGATGCCTTCTTTTTCTTTATCTAATGTATCAATATTGCTAAATATATTATGTATGTCGTCAAAAGTTATATCTTCAATGCCTATTGAATATCTCCCACTTTTAATTAATTTAAGAGAATTATATAGCATAGGGTTTTCAAATTTATATTCATACAAGCTATATATACCATTTGAATATGTCATATATATATTCCTTATATCCTTAAACCTACCAATTTTTTCATTCCATAATCTATATGGATAATAAATTTGTCTAATTAAGAAATCATTAGGTACAGTATTTTTAGCTTCAAAAACTGTTAAGCTATTTATGCTCTCAAATCCGCCATCTATTTCAACTTGTGCATTTTTGACATTAATATTGTTCATTTTGTTATATATTTTTGTGTCATAAATATTAAAATCAAATTTACCCGAGGACATTCTGCCGTTAATAGTCTGATATAAAAATTCTTCATCTAAAAAGTGATTAAAAACACCCGATACATAAGCACAATTTATAGCTAAGGCTTCACTTGTAATATTTTCATAATTTAGGCTACAAATATTTTCAGGAAAGGCAACGTCAATAATTTCACCTTTAACAGCAGGCAATTTTTCATACGCATTAAAATTACCTATAGCATAGTCACCTCTGCTTATAGGTAATATTGATAACTTATTCTTTGAAAACAACTCAGGTAAACTGCTCTTAAAATCAAACTTTGTCATTAATCTCGCTTCTCTAAATTCATTTATTTGAGATGATTTTATTATATAAACCCCTGATTTTTCAATTGTATTATTAATTTCATATTTATCAAATAATTGTTTCCAGGCCTTATCATTAAGTGTTTCGCTATATTTATCACTCATAATTTCTCACCAATATTTCATCAATTTCTCCACGATTATCACCGTTTGAATTAATGCTTCTTTTTGCTTTTACTGTTACTATATTATAGTCTTTATATAAATCCTTAATAAACTTAGTACTTGAATTTGACAATAAAAATTTAATACCTTTTGAATCTAATTTATCACAAATTGATTTTAGTCTTTCTTGTTCATTTTTATTGAATCCACCCTTCGTATACCCCGTAAAATTAGAGCTATCTGAAAGAGGATCATATGGAGGATCAAAATACACGAATGAACCCTTTCTCGCTTGTTTAATTGAATCTGCGTAATCTCCACTTTTAAAAACTATATTTGCATCATTGAAATAATTGCTTACACTCATTATGGTTACTTCATTTACAATATTAGGATTTTTGTAATTTCCAAAAGGTGAATTAAATTGCCCTGAACTGTTAACCCTGAACAATCCATTAAAACAAGTTTTATTTAAATAATGAATTCTTGCTGCCCTTTTAACATCTGATAGTTTACTATAGACTTCTTCTTCCCTATCAACGCTTCTTATTCTATAGAACTCTTCTGAAATATTTTTATAAGTTCTCAATTCCTCTATTAATTCTCCTGGCTTTTCTTTTATAACCATATATAAATTTATCAATTCTTTATTTATATCATTTACAATAGCTTTTTGAGGTTGTATAGAAAAAAGAACAGCACCGCCACCTACGAATGGCTCATAATAAGTACTGATTTTTTTTGGAATATATTTATTTATTTCTGTTAATAATTGTCGCTTCCCTCCAACCCATTTAACTACAGGAACAGCCAATTTATAATATTTCATAATAGTCCTCCTTACGGAAATTATATAATCAAAACCGCTAAATGTCAATATTTATCTTTACATTCGAACATATGTTTGTTATAATTTTAATACATAAACCAATATTTGTCAAGAGGGTGAAAAATGTATTACAATATGTTAAAAAAAGCAATCTACTTACTCACAGAATACCAAATCTTTGATTATCCCATAAATAAAGAAACAATTGAACAAGTTATTTCAGACAAAAATCTCAGAATTATTACGCTCAAAAACATTTCAACGACACTTTATATCGGAGACGTCATTTTAACACCTAAAACTCAAAATAATGCCTCGTACAGAGAAAATATTGTTCATGAACTTGGACATGCTTATTTTCATTACGGCAATTCTCTGCTTAAAAACAAAACTATAGTAAGTAAACAAGAAATTCAAGCTGAAGCATTTGCAGCATACTTTTTAATGCCAGTATACATATTTGAAGAGGCAATGAAATATTGTAGTAATGATTATGAACTTTCAGAAGAATTTGGAGTAACTATTTCTTTTGTTAAGTTTAGAAAAAAATTAACTGAAGCTCTGATAAATGACGGGTACTTTGATGAGCTGATTGAACAGTTCGAGATAGATTAACATAATATAAAGAAGGTGATAAAAATGAAATATTGTATTTATTTAAGAAAATCAAGAGCTGATATAGAAGCTGAAGAACATGGCGAAGGTGAAACACTGGCACGCCATGAACGTGCTTTAATGGAACTTGCTAAAAAGCTAAAACTAAATATTACAAAAATATATAAAGAAGTTGTATCTGGAGAAACTATAACGGCTCGTCCTGTTATGCAACAGTTACTAAGTGACGTTGAAAAATGTGTATGGGCTGGAGTTCTTGTTATGGAAGTTGAAAGACTCGCAAGGGGTGACACTATAGATCAAGGACTTGTAGCCCAAACATTTAAATATTCTAATACAAAAATAATTACACCAATGAAAACTTATAATCCAAATGATCAGTATGATGAAGAATATTTTGAATTTGGATTGTTCATGTCCAGGCGTGAATATAAAACTATAAATAGAAGGCTACAAGCAGGGCGTGTTGCATCTGTTAAAGAAGGTAAATGGGCCGGTAATAAATGCCCGTATGGATATAAAATTGTAAAGTTAGAAGGACAAAAGGGATATTCTTTAGAAGTTGTTCCCGATGAAGCATCAATTGTTAAAATGATTTTTGAATTATATACTATTGGTGAAGAACAAGAAGATGGCACAATAAAAAGATTAGGCTCTACCCTAATATCAAATAAATTAAACAGCATGAAAATTCGTGCTGCTAAAGGTGGGCCATGGAAACCACAGAGAATTCTTGAATTGCTTCGTAATCCTGCATACGTAGGAAAGGTACGATGGAATTCAAGACCTAATATTAAAAAAATGCATGATGGAATAATAACTTTAGAGCGACCACGTGCAGATTTGGATGATTGGATCATCACTGACGGAATGCATGAAGCAATTATAGATGAGGATCTGTTTTATAAGACTCAAGATTATTTAAAAAATAATAAACCAAAACCATCTCCAAAAATGATGCCTATTAAAAATCCATTGTCAGGATTAATAGTATGCGGAATTTGTGGATCTAAAATGACACGTAGACCATATCCTAACAAAAGTCCTGATACCCTACTCTGCCCTACTTCAGGATGTAAAAATGTTTGTTCTTATCTTGCCACAGTAGAAAATAAATTACTTGAATCGCTGCAGAGTTGGTTAAATGATTATAAATTAAAATTAGATATTGAAAATAAGCAAAATGTAAGCAATACTGAAAATGAAGTTGTAAAACAAAATATAAAATTATTGGAAGATGAAATAAAGAATTTAAATAAACAATTAAATAATATACATGATTTTTTAGAACAAGGAATTTATACTACAGAAACATTTATTGAACGATCACAATTAATAAATGAAAAATTAAAGGAAAACAAGAAAAGTTTAGAAGTGTTAAATAAGACTTTTGAAAAAGAAAATATTATTAAGAAAAATATAATTGAATTTATTCCAAAGATGGAACATGTTTTGGGAGTTTATTATTCTTTAGATGACCCAGAACTTAGAAATGAACTTTTGAGAGAAATAATTTCAAAAGCAGTGTACACAAAAACAAAAAGGGTATATAATACTAAAAAGTATGATGATTTTGAATTAATCATCTTTCCAAGAATCCATAAATAGCAATAAAAAATGCGTACTGATAACCCGTCGGTACGCATTCCTCCGTACCAATATCATTTAATGTTGCTATAGCTTGAGGTGTTATCATTGTAAATCTTTGGCTTAAATATCTAACAGAAGCTCCCAATTCTCCATCTGGACCACCATACTGAGAAATTATTAACTTCGCCATTGCTGGATTTGGTTTTTTTATTTTTATTGGATATTGTAGTATTTTATCGTATGACCACATATTATATTATTCTCCTTTCCTTACATATTAAAGTTAGCATCACATTCCCAAGGCCATGGTTCATCAATCCATTGCCATGGATATGGGCTTAACGAGTCATCTTGATTAATCATTCCAAAGCGTTTATTAAATTCATCTTTGAGAATATTCATCTGGTTTACATATGCATTTCTTTTTGCTAATGCTTCTCTATCAGTAGGATGAGTATTTAGATATAGTTGTAATTCTTCAAGCATCATATGAACTGCAGCTATTTCTAATCTCATATCCATTATATTATTATTTTTCATGGCGGCCTCCTAATAATTTTTCTCACATAATTTATTTGATCTCATACGTTTATCTTTTTTATCATAAGGGCTATATAGTTCAGGAAAGGCTGTTCCTTTGCTCAATGCTTCTATTGGGTTAAATAGTTCACACATTTGTTGAAAAGGAACGTAACCCGCAGCTAATCTGACATTATCTATATACATTTCTTGTGGAATGCAATCAACAGGTTTAGCATAAAGATCATTCCTCGATCTTCTATTATTAATCATGCGTGTAAATCCTCCTTATAGTTATTATATTTTATAATATGGCTTAATATTAAATCTGTGACTGTATATATATAAATATATACTATGAATTTTTAATAAAAGTTTTAACCTTTATTAGATTTTAAACTAATAAAAATATATTTAGTCTAATATTAATATTACATTAACAAATTTAATAAATTCGACATATTATGCATTATATTAAAATGAATATTTACGTTTAAATAGAACAGGAGGATTTTATGTTAAATAATATGAACAATATGAATAGAATGGACAGGATGGACAAAATGGATTTTATTAGAGAGTCGCTTGAAACAAACCTATTTTTCTTAAGGATAATGAAGGAACACTTGTATTTTGCAGGTGCAGCTTTTACTTTAAAGAACGTTCTTTTATTACCTATGATAATGGAATTAATTAATAAATACGATGAATTATTGATGAAAACTATATCTTTATCACAAGGAATTGTGGGACCTGAAACATTACAAGCTGGAGATATAATTACCCCTTATACTTTAAGTGCAGAAATTAAAACTCAGCAATATGCGGGATTACCAATAAACACTAATATAACAGGATTAGAAACAAGACTTATGAATAGCAATAACAATATGTACAATCCAATGATTGAACAATCTGTATCTATGCTAAACGATCAAATTATTGATTTATTAATAGAAACTATCAATGTTCAAAACTCAGTAATAAATAACGTTTTATCTTGCAGCATGTTTGCATTCATGTATCCTACTTTACTTGAGCATGTAACAGAGGAAGCAGAACATTATCTCGAACATTTACAAAAAATTCAAAATGGGCAACATGAAATGGATACAAAATCTCAAGCAGAGCTCGAAGAATTTTGGAACAGTAAAATGAAAGATCACGCAGACTTTTTACACAGCTTTTTAGATCCAAGTGAACCTTTATATCCAATATCCCATGAATATTCTAATATGTTTAGAGAATTAACTGAAGCGGCAACAGAAGCAATTGAAAACTCTTCACTTTTACCTCAAGTTACTATGGGAAGCTTAGCTGCTACAAACAATATACGGGATTACAAAGTTCAAGTTACAATGAATAGTATACAGTGCAAATTACAATCCATGATATTACCACTTTTTAGCGATCATTTATTAAGAGAAGCTAATCATTATTTAAAAGAATTAAACAAATTTACTTCAAACCATAGCAATGGTTAATTTAATATATTAGTGTAATACAAAAACGGCCTAACGCCGTTTTTGTATATTTTTTATTTTTATATATTTGTTATTACTACTTTTATATATTGAATTATTAAATAAATAATTACCAATACAGAAAAACTACAAAATAAGTTTTCAATTAATTTAAGTGGTTCAAATTTATAATTTTTCTTAATCATAATATCCCCCGAATTGTTTTAATGTACTTATTCTTATTCAGGTTTGTCCTAAAATATTACAATTAAAAAAAGTTGCTACGCATATAATAGGAAAAAAACTTTCCTATTATATAAAAAAGCACTCTTTCGAGTGCTAAAAATCATTAACAAAGCATAATGAATTTAAGATCCATAACGTTCCAATTCTCAAAGGCATCATCACCTTTATAGACACAATGGACCACCTCCCTCGAAAGAACTTCTATACAAAATTAAATATTTCATAAGTTGCCTCCTTGTAGTAGTGGTTTATTTTATTATATAAGTTTGGTCACCTAATTATGCTAAATAAAAAATTTTACCAGGATATTGTTTGACCACACCTTTCATCTCCAACATAGTTAAAATACTTAATATTTCTCCAACATCCATTTGAACTTCTTCTAAAATCTCTAAGATGTTTTTTTCACCTAATTTAAGTACATTTATTAATTTTAACTCATCATCTGATAATTTATCATAATTTTCTATTTTTCTATTCTTATGTATAAAATTTTTCAATTCATTTATTTCTTCGACTATATCATCTATGGATGAAACCAACTTAGCTCCATCTTTTATTAAAGCATTTGTTCCTTTACTGTAAAGACTGTTAATATTTCCTGGAACTGCAAATATGTCTTTTCCTTGTTCCCCTGCGTGGGACGCAGTTATAAGGGTTCCGCTTTTTTCCTGTGCTTCAATAACTAAAATTCCGTCTGAAAGCCCGCTTATAATTCTATTTCTTATTGGAAAATTCATAGGCATGGGCTTTGTTTTAAAAGGAAATTCAGTTATTACTGCTCCATTATTTTCTATAACTTCTTTGTAAAGCTGTTCATTTTGTTTAGGATATACAATATCAATTCCACAGCCTATAACTCCTATGGTAGGCGAATTGTATTTTATAGCTGTTTTATGTGCTATGGAATCTATACCTGCTGCTAAGCCGCTTATAATTGTTACATTCATTTCTGATAATTCTTTTGTAAATTTTTCAGCAGCCCATTTTCCGTAACTTGTCGCTTTTCTTGAACCAACAACCGCTATGGACAAATTGTTGCAAGCATTTATATTTCCTTTATAATACAATATATGTGGCATATCAATTATGTTTCTAAGTTTGATTGGATATTCATCATCAAATAAAGTAATTATTTTTACATTTTCTTTATTTAATTTTTCAAGTAATTCCTCTGCAAAATTTTCTTTAATTTTAATTAAATTATCTATAGTTTGGTTGTTTAATATATTTAGAAAGTTATGTTCTTTTTCAAAATTGTCCCAAATATCTTTAGGAGTTCCAAAATAATCAAGTAGTTGCTGAATTTTGATATTAGAAAATACATTACCTGAATTAAGCCATGCTAATGTAATTTGATTTATATTCATATTATCACTACCTCCAATATTTTCTGTCCAAGCTTCTATATTGGATTGCTTCTGCCACATGTTTAGTTTCTATATTGTCGAATCCATCTAAATCAGCTATGGTCCTTGAAACTTTAAGTATTTTATTGTAAGCTCTTGCACTTAAACCTAACATCTCAAAAGCATTTTTTAATAAATTTTCAGATTCTTTATTGTGTTTACAAAATATTTGAATATATTTGCCACTTAATTCTGAATTTGTTAAAATTCCTATTTTTTTATATCTTTCTTGCTGAATCTTTCTTGCATTTATTATTCTATTTTTAATTTCTTTTGAAGTTTCTTCTTGTCCTTCTCCTTTTAAATCATCAAATTTAACAGGAGAAATTTCAAGTTGCATATCAAAGCGATTTAATAAAGGACCTGATATTTTTCCTAAATATTTATCTATTTGCCCTTGATTGCATGAACATTCATGAGTTGGATCTCCAAGATAACCACACGGACATGGATTCATAGCTGCCACTAACATAAATTTTGCCGGAAAAATAAATGAACCATTTGCTCTTGAAATAGTTATACTACCATCTTCCATGGGTTGTCTTAAAACTTCAAGAACTGATTTAGGAAACTCTGGTATTTCATCTAAAAACAAAACACCATAATGAGATAGGGATACTTCCCCGGGGTTAGGCCTACTACCTCCACCTGCCATTGCTGCTCGTGAAGATGTGTGATGTGGGGAACGAAATGGGCGTTTTTTAATTAAACCTTTTAAGTTTAACAAACCTGATATACTGTAAATTTTAGTTACTTCCATAGATTCTTCCTGTGTTAAATCAGGAAGTATTGTAGGTAT